>JABIVN010000548.1 GCA_018667205.1 Gammaproteobacteria bacterium
CCTTCAACTTTCAACCGCGGCAACCATCACAGCAAAACAGGTGCGATATCAATCAATGCCGGTCACTATCATTGCGCTATTGATAGGCATGCCATCTCGTCTTGCGAACTGAATCACGCGATCACGACCTTGCTCCGCAAGTAACAGTCGCCCCTGGGAATTAATCGTGACCGCCTGGGGAGAACTCAACCCTGTTGCCATTACTTGAACCTGGTGCGGCGCGCTGGAGTGCAGCAGACGACCATAGTTGCGACGATCTTCAGTAATCCAGACACTTTGCGACTCATCATCACACAAGAGAAACCCGGGTTTACTTAACGACGTAAGGTATTCAGAGATTTCCCCATTCTGGATCTTGTAGACAGTACCCTTGTCCCTCTCGCCAAAATAGACAACACCGTTTTCCATCACACAGATTCCTTCACCGGCTTCCAGTCCAGTCGCGAGTTCAGATGTTTTACCCGTTGATCTCTCGTACTTGAGAACCCGCCCCCCAGGCCTGTCTTCGATGACATACAGATCACCATTTAGCGTGCTGTCGATGCCTTCTGCACCATCAGCCATGAATAGCCCATGAGGAGCGCCATTAATGATTTCATAAACAGGGCTCTCGCCAAACTCCTGCGTATAAACAAGCGCACCGAGAGAGGTTGTCAGGCCATCCGGTTTTTGTAGCCCGGAAACGATCGTTGACCTGTCTCCATCCAAAATTGACAGGAGTTCCCCGTCGTAGTGCCTGGTTTCTAAGGTCACATACACCGACCTGCCATGTGACTGAAGGCCAGACACCTCAGGTAAGTCCGTGTACAAAACCGAATACTCCCAGTCATCATGACTGCGAATTGACAATGTCCAGAGCGCAATAGCCAACAGTAGAAGGGTGACAAAAATCAGACTTGCGACAATCGCAGGAAAGGATGACCAACGCATATTTTCCTCTTTACTCAAGTTCAATAAAACAAGTTCCGCAACGCCTCAATATAGCGCTGACTCTCAGGGTAGGCAAAATAAACCGCTTTTCCCAGAGATTACCCAAGGTCGAAACATTGCTGCTTCGCATCTACCCCCAAGTTATTGACTCTAAAAAAATATTACCAGGAAAAAAAGCGTTACCAAAACGAACTTAAAACGATCCTCCTATCACCGCTCTTAAACGAATATCACGACAGATTTTTAATCCCAGGTTAAAACTTAGCTTTGGATATTGCTGGAGTTAACACTTTTCCCCAGCCAGCCAGGCGGAAGGAATTCTGGAACGCCTAAGTTCATCCGAGCTCAACCGCTATTTCCTTGGGTTTACGCTGAACCCTGGTCCATCTATTTAGCGGCGAATTGACGACACCAGTTACCGCTATCCCGACCTAACCAGCGTCAGAGATTCCGACCTCACGTACGACTGGCTTATCGTCAAGAAAGGCAACGTCGGGTTTAGGATGATTAGAGGTGAATGATCTGTCAGCGCTGCAGGCAACGGCATAGGGTATTCGCTACAGTTATCACTCAATCGACATTGAGCACGCAAACCAAGTGGCACGCAAACGAAGTCCTCAAGGACCGCTTCGGCTTTACCCATCGGGGTCCGATCTTCTCAATCGCGTTTAGTCTCTAGCCACGGTATTCGTCTGCTAACTTACATACTGAGACGTTAGTCGCCGAACAAATTCGGATCAGGCAAGGTGCCTTTTGGGCTGTTAAGCTAGATCCCGTTTAGGCCCCTGTAACAATAGTCGCTTTAAGCTAGGGTGGCTGCCCTTCGAGCGGGCCGGCAGGTTCATTTCAACGCCCGGCGCTTGCGTTAAATGGTCAAGGACACACTTTATCCCTCACTTAGCGCCGCATCATACTTTTTCTGTGCTTCCCCTTCGTTGCGATATGTTAATACCACTCAACTCCCCTTCGCCGCGAACATCGAAACAAGCGAAAAATCGACCGCTAGCGTAAAAGTGAGTCGCAGCGACTATTTTGCTAGAACACTCAATCCTCTAATACTAGTCTGCCATCGTCAAACCACTGGGTACGCTGCTTGGAATGTTTCGTCGATTATCCAGGAAACCGTTATCCGTTAAGGCATGCAAAAAACTCATTAAGTAACCAAAATCTTCTTCGTCTAAAGACACAGGCGCTAACTCATTACGTTGCGCAATTTGCTCCAAACGCCAGTAGTCATTCATCACTACAAAATCTTGCCCATCAAAATCAGCGCGTGACGGCATGCGCACCTGACTGGCGTCATAGTTACGCAGGCTTTTCACCGGGCTTAGATGGTGGCGAACGACTGCTTCTAAATTATCAAAAGCACCGGCATGCCCGTAAGGCGCCGTTAAAGCAACATTACGTAAACTCGGCGTACGAAATCTAAATCTGTCATCTGCATCGCCGGTCACGGCTTCTCGACCAAAATCCTCGCGACCATCGTCATAGCCTTCAGAGTTATGTCCCTTGCCGGGACCAATCTGCGGCATGGCAATCGCATGAAAATCATGATCCGTTTGAAACTTGCCAACGTGACAACTGCTACAGTTTGCTTCGTCGTAGAATAATTTCATTCCTTTTCTTTCGCTTCCAGTCAACGCTTGCCTATCGCCACGCAGATACTGATCAAAACGACTGTTGTCGGAGCGCCAGGCAGCGCCTTCAAATGCGGCCATGGCATTGGCCGCATCTTTAAATTGAATATCGTCAGCCGTGCTTATCTGCTCTGGGTAAGCATCCCGAAAC
>JABIVN010000061.1 GCA_018667205.1 Gammaproteobacteria bacterium
ACCAATACCTGTCCCGGTCACGTTGCAATGTCTACGGGCGTTAATCCTGGAAAGGCCGGAATCCCTGGCAATAGTTATATCGATCATATAACGGGGCAACAGCGCTACTGTGTGGATGACGAAGATGATGCTCATCGGGTGTTTGGTGCGCAGTTCAATCGGTCGCCTAAGTCAATGACCGCCACAACGCTGGGTGACTGGCTTAAGGCAAGCTCTCCGGTATCACGGGTGTTTTCTGTATCGGGAAAGGACAGGTCGGCGATCACAATGGCCGGTAAAAACCCGGATGGCGTCTATTGGTACGAAAAGAGCGTGGCAAAATTTACCAGCTCGGGATACTACGGCCCGTTGCCTGATTATGTGCAGGTATTTAATGGCGATGAGTTTTTTGTTGATGGCTATGCTGCGCGTTTTCCAAAGACTTGGGAGCACAAGCCCGGTTCACATAGGGCCGACGATTATGCCGGTGAATCAAAGAAGGACCTTCGTCATTCAGGACATCCGGTGAATGTAGGTGAACTCGAGGAACGCGCAGCGCGTTTTTACGCGTCTCCGTTCCTGGACCTGGCGACGACTGAGCTGGTGAAAAGGGTCGTCGATGAAGAGCGGCTTGGCCGGAAAGGCGTGACGGATTTGCTGGCGATATCTTATTCCTCTCTGGATGTGGTTGGCCATCGTTATGGTCCTTACAGCGGTGAATCAGAAGATACGCTTGCTCAGATAGATACGACGATAGGTGAATTATTAACGTTTCTCGATGAGCGTCTAGCGGGGGATTATGTTGTTGCCCTGTCTTCCGACCATGGTGTTTTACCGTTACCTGAATGGTTGGTAGAAACCGGAGGGATGCACTGTCCTGTTGATGGCGGTCGAATTTCTATTCTGAAAGCTATGCTGCAACTCTACTGGCGATTGTATCTGGATTTTACGGCACCTTTTGGTGACCCCAGAGACTTGGTTGGTTTTTCAGCCGCAGGAGGGACGGTGAGTGCCAGTTATGCACAGCAATTGGGCATAACGGTGGAGCAGGTGGTTGACTCAATGGAGCGCTACCTCGAAGAGCAGGCTTACATAGAGGAGGTTTGGACGCCGTTAGAACTAGAGGGTTCTGATGATCCGATCAGCGGTTTGTATCGTAATTCGTTTGTGTCTGGTAAATCACCCCACTTTTTTATTCAGCCGAAGGAAACATGCCTTGTCTATTTTTCGGAGGGAACTAGTCACGGGTCTGTCTATGATTATGATCGACGGGTGCCTATCATTTTTTATGGCGCAGGAATGGCGTCAGGGTTGATAAGCGAAGCAGTGAATAGTATCGATATCGCGCCGACGCTCGGGGAAAAATTGGGTCTTGATCTGCCCGCGGGGCTGGATGGGCGGGTCCTGAAT
The DNA here is from genome assembly GCA_018667205.1 of Gammaproteobacteria bacterium. Taxonomy (GTDB): domain Bacteria; phylum Pseudomonadota; class Gammaproteobacteria; order Pseudomonadales; family Azotimanducaceae; genus UBA9659. The sequence continues at coordinate 1,390 of JABIVN010000061.1, forward strand.
TTAGGAAAACTTGATGGAAACTAAGCCAAAAATTGCAATATCAAGTTGTCTGGTGGGGCATGAAGTCCGTTTTGATGGCGGTCACAAACAGTTCCGTTATGCCACAGAATCGCTGGCCACTTACTTTGATTTCGTCCCTCTGTGTCCCGAAGTCGCTATTGGCCTTGGTATACCTCGTCCGACAATTCGACTAATTAAAGGCGAAAATGGCACGACAGAAGCGGTAAGCAACGCTGACAGAACACTTCGATACACAGAAGCGCTTGGCGCCTATGGCAGGAAAACGGCACCAGCGCTGAAGGGCGTGTCCGGATACATCTTCAAAAAAGATTCCCCAAGTTGTGGAATGACCAGGGTAAAGGTCTATCAGAACAACGATGGCCCACCTGACAGGACGGGCGTTGGTATCTATGCTAACGAAATAATAAAAGCGCACCCCAACTTGCCCGTTGAAGAAGAAGGTCGATTAAACGATACGAGATTGCGCGAAAATTTTCTGGAGCGTGTCTTCCTCTATCGCCGCTGGTTACAGTTGATGGAAGGTGGCGTCGATAGCCATGCGCTGGTGAAATTTCATACGTTTCAGAAATTCGCGATACTCGCGCATGACGAGCCAGCCTATCGGGAACTTGGCAGAATAGTGGCGGGCGTGACGACAAGCGATATTGAAGCCCGTTGCAGGGACTATATATCACTATTGATGCGTGCCATGAAAGTTCTCACCACGCCAAAAAAACACGCCAATGTGCTGATGCACATCATGGGTTTTTTCAAG
>JABIVN010000549.1 GCA_018667205.1 Gammaproteobacteria bacterium
GTACTTAGAGCGGCTTACCTACCCTTGGGTAGAAAGCCCTGAACTACGGCCTGTAATTCAGCCTCGATCTATCTAACCGAGGAAGCGCACTATACGCCTTGGAGCCCCTATTGCAACCACCTTTGTGGATATTTAGTAAATAATTTCTAACTGGTTATTTACCTGCAATGTCGCTTTGTTTCTTTCCCCGCCCTAGAGCGAAGAGCGCGCATTTTAGCAGTGTTTTCTGGAATGTCTATTAAAAATCGAGGACATTTATACGGGTCTTCGAAGGGTCCCTTGGAACGACGCTAACTTGTCCTTAAAAACACGGGAAAACAATAAAAGCACGACAATAACGCCATACACGGTCGCCTCTAAATAACTGGACCTGGCAAGCCAGGTCACATGCACTACTGCTAGGAGAGCGATGCCGTAAACCAGCCGGTGCAGAATCGCCCAGCGTTTTCGCAGCAGCCGTATGGCAAAACGGTTAGAGGTTATTGCGAGCGGCACCAGCAACAGATATGCCGCGAACCCAACGGTAATATAGGGACGTTTTAGTATGTCCGCCCATAGATTGCGAAAGTCAAACTCAAGCAACAGAAATAGATAAGCCATCAGGTGGATCGATGCGTAGGCAAACGTAAACAAGCCGAGCATTCTACGGACCCTCTGCAATTGGCGCCATCCAGTAAGCCTTACTAGCGGCGTTACCAACAGGGTTAGTATTAGAAACCTTATCGTCCACTCACCCTGGAGCAGCACTAACGCCTTCGCTGGGTCAGCCCCCAGGACATTAACCCCACCCACTTGCAACTGATACACCTGGTAAATCGAATACCCCAAAGGCAGAAGACTCAAAAAAAATGTCAAACTTTTGAAGACCGGTAATTTAAGCACGCCAAAAACTCAACATCGGTGCTCCACCCACTAAAAATACCGTCCCAAGTCCATGCCTTGATAAAGATGTGCTACCTGCGGCCCGTAGCCATTGAACTTAAGGGTATCGACATAATTCTGGCGAAAAATAGACGTAGGCAACCGGCGTTCGCGAGCCTGACTCCAGCGTGGATGACTAACATCAGGGTTTACATTGGCAAAGAAGCCGTATTCGCGGCTATTGGACATCTCCCAGGTCGTCTTGGGGCGGCGTTTCGTGAACTCTATCTTGACAATGGACTTAATACTCTTAAAGCCGTACTTCCATGGCACAATCAGCCTAATCGGCGCGCCGTTCTGGTTAGGCATTGCGTTGCCATAGACCCCCACACTCAGGAACGCAAGTTCATTCATTGCCTCGTCGATGCGGAGGCCCTCTACGTATGGGTAGTTAATCGCCGCAAAACGTGACGCCTGTGCAGGCATCTGTTCCGGGTCATGAAGAGTTTCAAAGCGGACGTACTTTGCATTTGAGTTCGGCTTAAACCGCTTTAAGAGATCAGCGAGCGAGAAACCCACCCAAGGCACGACCATTGACCAGGCCTCCACACACCTAAGACGGTAAACCCGCTCTTCAAGGGTATGAGGGTTCACGATATCTTCGAGGTTATACTTGCCGGTCAACTCCGCCTCTCCCGCCACTTCCACGACCCATGGATCAGTAATGAAATTCTGCGAGTTGTCTGCAGGATCTGTTTTCCCTGTCCCGAACTCGTAGAAGTTATTGTAAGTACTTACATACTCGAACGGCGTTGCGGCTTCGGCTGTTGAATACAGGCTGGGGCTCAGCGTTTTTAGCTTGTCTTGGAGCCAGACTGGCCCAGATAAGGGTACCTCATTGGTATAGAGTTTGCGTTCACCTGATGTTGCGCCAGCGACAATAGGCGTCCCAAGCGCGACAGCACCCAGACCCATCGCCTTTAAAATTGTCCTTCGTTCGTGAAAGACGGTTTCACTAGTGATTTCTGATGACGGAATGTCACTTGCTCGCGTCCGTTTGATCAACATAACTACCTCCGGTTTGTCACTTTCCTGCGTACGTAACAGACGAGCCAAACCCGGCTATGTTACAACTCAGATGTATTATTCTTCCCGCGGGCTAACCTCAACAGCGCCTGGATAGGGCCAGACACGCCATAGGCAAGACCGACACAGAACAACATGCCCGGCGGGTATATGGCAACGACAATGAAAAGCAATACCGCGCCCAACATGATCGGAAATGGCACCCTTCCTTTGATGTTTTTTGGACTGAAGTACTTAACATTGCTTACCATCAAAAACGCAACGACTGTCGTAAAAAGCGCAACCAACACCGAGATCTCGACACTTTCCATCGGCGGAAAGTTGTCAACCGAGATCCAAACCAATGTGGACATCGTGCCGGCAGCTGCGGGGCTTGCCAGCCCATAAAATATCTTTGTTTCGGGGGCAATATTGAAACGCGCCAAACGCAGGGCGGCGCAACACATATACAAAAATGCTATGATCCAACCGATCTTACCAAGATCCTGCAGCGCCCAGCTAAACAGTAAAACTGCCGGCGCAACACCAAAGGCAACCAGGTCTGCCATACTGTCGTATTGCACCCCAAACTGGCTGGTGGTGTTAGTTAATCTGGCGATTCGTCCATCCAACGCATCAAGAAACCCTGCAATGACTATTGCGATACAGGCTGTTTCAAAGGCACCGGTCGTCGCAGCGATAATCGCATAGAAGCCCGAAAAGAGTGCGCCGGTTGTGATGAGATTAGGCAGCAGATAGACACCTTTCTTAAGACCCTTGCGTTCTGGTAGCTGCGTTACCGTTCCCTGCTCCGGGGTTACCGGCTTCTGGTCAGTCATTGACTCGCCTCAATGGTGGGGTCGAACCCCGTTATTCTTACCACCGCATTACAACCCCATTACAACTAGGTTGTAAGCACTTTCTCGCCTCGCGAAATTCCGGATACGCCAGATCTCACGACCTCCATCACGCTGGATTCGGGTATCGCTCGAAGGAAGGCATCGAGTTTCTCGGTCGTACCGGACAACTGGATTGTATACGTACCCTGCGTCACATCGACGATTTGCCCACGAAAGATATCCGACGTGCGCTTTACTTCTGCTCGCTGAGCACCGGTTGCCTTCAGCTTGATCAACATCAGTTCACGCTCAATGTGCTCACCCTCCGTCAGATCAACCAGTTTTACAACCTCGATCAGTTTATTGAGTTGCTTGGTGATCTGCTCTACCTGTTCGTCACTGGCTAGCGTAGACAGCGTGAGACGGGACAGGGTTGGATCTTCAGTCGGCGCTACCGTGAGCGTTTCGATGTTATAGTTTCGCTGGGCGAACAGACCAATCACTCGGGACAAAGCACCAGGCTCGTTTTCTATCAGCACGGAAATAATTCTTCTCATCAGGTTCGCACTCCCTTTCTGAGCCACATGTCACGCATCGATCCATTTGGCGCAATCAGCATTGGGTAAACGTGCTCGGACGGATCGACCATAACGTCGACAAACACAAGCTTGTCCTTAATCGCCATGGCCTGAGCCATTACTGGCTCCAGCTCGTCCCGCGATTCTATCTTGAACCCCACGTGCCCATATGATTCAACCAGTTTTACAAAATCTGGCAGCGAGTCCATGTAACTATGTGAATGGCGACCTTCATACTGCATATCCTGCCACTGCTTCACCATACCCAGTGAACGGTTGTTAACGTTGATGATTTTAATAGGCAATCCGTACTGCGAACACGTCGAAAGCTCCTGGATATTCATCTGGATACTGCCTTCACCCGTGATACAAACGACCTGTTCATCCGGGAAGGCAACCTGAACGCCCATGGCAGCTGGCAACCCAAAGCCCATGGTTCCAAGTCCGCCAGAGTTGATCCACTTTCGAGGCTCATCAA
>JABIVN010000008.1 GCA_018667205.1 Gammaproteobacteria bacterium
CACCTCGATCATCGCACCATTGACAAAGCATAAGCGAACCAAATGCAGACTTGACTTCAATGACCACCGGTAGGAAACGGCTACGTTGATCAGTGCTCGTTTTTTTTACGCCATCGATAAAACGAAGCCGGGGTAATGCTGTACTCTCGGCAGTACTCGGCGATGGAAAATTGACTGCGCTGATAATCGGCAAGGTCCGCTTGCCACTTCTGTTCGACATCTGCTCGGAACATCTTTGCCTCCTGTTATTGAAAGCGAAACCATTACAGATTACAGATAAACAGAAAAGGTACTGATAATTAGGCGTTTGCTGTTGTCTTCCTTTGTCGCCGTGATGTTTCTGATGATGAAGTAGACTCGCGGTTAAAAAGTGCCTACAAAAAAGCTTCAGCAGCCCGCAGCGCGCTTATTGAATGTTATTGAACTAGTCCCTGTGGCTGGTCATCTTGAACGCGCAGAACGTCATCTCGTTCTAACAACTTCTCCAGCGTTGGCCCGTCGACTTCCGTGACGATATAAGGGGACTGCGAAGATACTCGGCTCACCTGCGCTCCCTGATTCTGCAAAAACTCAATGAGACGGTCTTGAGCCTCTTTAATGTTGGTTCTTTGGGCTTGTCTCGTCGAATCATCCTTTAGAGTGGCTTCGAGCTCATACGCAATATTTAGCTTAACAATGACGCGTATGACCCCTCCTGAATACGCGGAATCAATTAACTTTTTGTTCTCGCCGTCACTGGCAACCGCAAAGTCTGAGCTTTGGATCCAAAAGAAAACAGTAAAAAACCAACAGATCTTCATTGCCATATTATTTCTTAAGTGACTTTTCGTATTTGTCAAAAATATGAAAATAACATCAATCTAGTGGCATAAGCTTGAATAAATTAATACCATCACTCCGTAGCAATGTCTTTACTGCTTTCAGATCTAACCCTCGGCAACTGTCCACAGGAGTCTAAACTTGAAGCGTACACAAGCAGCTCATAAGTCTCTACCTTTCTACGTCGCACTTCTTGCGATCCTTGTCACGACCAGCAGTTCAATTTTGGTTGCGCAGGAGACCGAGCAAACTGGCTCCGCAACAATTAATCAATCACTGATTCAAAAGGCGAACGACAGCGGTTTTATCCGTGTCATTATTCGACTCAATGCTGATTATAAAGCTGAAGGTCAAATGCAAAATCAGCAACAGATTGGTGCCCAACGAGCGAACATAACCGGCCAACGAAACAGTCTTAACAAGAAATTGCTTGATCAGGGCGCTCGTATCAAATACGAGTTTAAGTATATCCCTCACCTTGTAGCCGAGGTCGATGCCCAAACACTTGAGCAAATGCGGTTGATGCCTGAGGTACTTGCGGTCTATGAAGACATCGCACAACCGCCACTGCTCGATACTAGTAATAACGTGATTAGAACCCCTACGGCTTGGGATGCCGGATACTCTGGGGAAGGCCAAACCATCGCAATTATTGATACCGGCGTTGATAAAAACCACGCTTGGTTTTCAACTGGTGGTAACAAAGTGGTCTCAGAAGCATGCTATTCATCAAATGTCACCGGCGCTTCAAATAGCGCTTGCCCTAATGGGCTTGATATTCAGACGGGCAACGGGGCTGGAGTGCATTGTGATGGCGTTGGTTATGGTTCCGGTGTTGCGTCGAGTTGCCGCCACGGAACGCATGTTGCTGGGATTAGTGCCGGCAACCCGGGCACAGGAATTCATTTTGGGGTCGCTCGGGATGCCAATATCATTGCCATCCAAGTCTTCTCGTATTTCCCAGGTTATTGTAACAACGGAACTGATTGCCTGCTTGCATGGAATAGTGACATGGCGGCAGGTTTAGAACGTGTTTATGACTTGCGAAATAGTTTCGACATTTCTTCTGCCAACATGAGTATTGGTGGTGGCCAATATTTTTCAACTTGTGATGGTGCAGTGTCATCCGTGCTAGTCGATGCCATAAATAATCTCCGAGCAGCGGGTATCGCTACTGCTGTGGCCGCGGGTAACGATGGTTATACTTCTTCTATTGGCAGTCCGGCCTGTATTTCAGGCGCGATAAGCGTAGGTGCAACAGACGATAATGACGATATTGCGTCATTTTCAAACAACACTGATTTTCTCAGCTTGTTGGCCCCCGGGGTGTCAATTACATCTTCGGTTCCTGGCGGTTCCGGCGGTTCTGCCACTTCGAGCTACAATGGCACTTCGATGGCTGCCCCACACGTAGCAGGTGCCTGGGCCGTTTTGAAGCAACGAAATCCTACTTTATCCGTATCAGAAGCGCTGAACGCATTGCGAACGACGGGAACACTAATTCTTGATCAACGAATTGGAGGGTCTTCGACGATTCCCAGAATTGACATTGGGAGAGCCTATAATATTATTTTTACAGATGATTTTGAAACCGATAAAGGCTGGACTACCAACCCATTCAGCGTTGACCTTGCAACTGCAGGCACCTGGGAGCGAGCGAATCCCCAAGACACATTAATTCAATCAGGCACGGCTGTAAGCGACAACTTTGATTTGGTGTCAGGTCCTCTTGCCGGGGCCAATGACGGCGATCATGATATCGATAGTGGTAGTACAACTATTCGTTCTCCAACGATCGATTTAGCAGGCAATTTAAGCAACATTGACTTAAGTTTTTACTACTATTTTTCCCATTCAAATGATGCAACACCCGACGATTATTTTCGTGTATCGATTGAAGGCAATGTTTCTGGAACGTCCATACTTTACGAAGACACCGGAACCAATTCACAGGTTGACGCAACTTGGGTTCAGAAAACCCTCAATCTCGATAGCTTTGCTGGCGAAACAATCAATATTATATTTGAGGCGGCCGACGAAAGCGGCGAAAGCATTGTGGAAGCGGCGGTCGATGATGTCTTAATCGTTGCTGATCAAAGTGCCGTCCCCAACATCGCCCCATTAGTCGATGCCGGGCCTGCTCAGTCGATAATACTACCGAATGATGCGACGCTAAACGGCACGGTCAGTGATGATGGCTTACCCGCTTCGCCAGGTTCGGTCACGACAACCTGGAGCCAACTATCAGGACCAGGCACCGTGGCTTTCGGCAGCGCCACTAATGTCGATACGACGGCCAGTTTCTCCGCCGAGGGGTCCTATGTTTTAAGACTCACAGCAAATGACGGTGCGCTGAGCAACTTCGGCGATATGACCGTTACCGTCAGTCCACCCACTAACATCGCCCCATCAGTCGATGCCGGGACGGCTCAGTCGATCACACTACCGAATGGTGCGACGCTAAACGGCACAGTTAGCGATGATGGTTTACCAACTTCGCCAGGTTCGGTCACGACAACCTGGAGCCAAATATCAGGCCCAGGCACCGTGGCGTTCGGCAGCGCCAGTAATGTCGGTACCACGGCCAGTTTCTCTGCCGCGGGGTCCTATGTGCTAAGACTCACAGCAAATGACGGTGATCTGAGCAGCTCCAGTGACGTTACCGTTACCGTGAACCCAGCGCCACCCAACAACATCGCCCCATCAGTCGATGCCGGGACAGCTCAGTCGATCAC
>JABIVN010000550.1 GCA_018667205.1 Gammaproteobacteria bacterium
ACCCCAAGGGTTGCCATCGCATTACCGCGCGCAGCACCACCGCCCTCGGGCATCATTGCCGCTTCATCCCATGAACTGATCGAGTAAACATGTTCCAGGTCACCTATTTTTCGAAAATGTTCGGTTAACTGTTCATAGGCATTTTTCATGCGCGCTTTCCCTGGCAAATTTATTTAAGTTTGTTTGATGCTTCTCAGGTGGGCAATGACGCCAACGTCTCCACGCTACCGAGATGACTGACATCGTTGAATCCACGCACAATTATTTTTCCATCGACGATCACGACGCTGGAAATAGAGCCATTATCACACCCATTGAAGGCAAATGGCGCAGATCCTGTCGCCTCAGCGATGATATGCCCAATGACACCTCCATGCAGAACGGCGGCGACTAATTCATTCGGATGGGCCTGCGCAATTCGACGAAGACTGCCACCGACTCTCTCTTGCAAAGCCTCCCTTGATTCAGCGCCTGGAATGACATCCCAACGCTCCTCTTCATGCATCTTTATAAAAAGCGGGTGATTTTCATGAGCCATGATACGAAACTTACCGCCTTCCCAATCCCCAAGATGAACTTCTCGTAAATCCGGCTCTACCCTATGCTGTATTTCAAGATGGGCACACAGGGGTGCGGCGGTTTCTGCCGTTCTCTGCAGACTGGTGACGTAAACCGCATTGATCGGAAAATGCTTTAGGCGTTCACCAACAGCGACGGCCTGCTGCCGACCTTGGGGTGCCAACTCAGGATCACCCTGTCCGTTGACCAGCGGGAAAGGATTATCAGTCGTGGCCGCTCGCGACTCTCCATGGCGCACCAGGATAATTTCGGTAGCACCCTCCGGCACTTCAAATTTGTGTTGTCGATATTCTTTCACAAAAAACTCTCATTTAGCGGCCGAAGGACAGAAGTGTACCTAAGGAAGCGCTAACCAAAAGGTTTTTTTCAGGACAAAAAGCGCACCCGCACGGCCCTGCCACGAATATCTGCTTAGCGTACTTGTGCAACCCAAGCCTCCAAAAAAAGACGTTAACCAGAGATTCCTGAAATTGCTATGATCAGCGAAGAATTCAATGAACAAGCGAGAACCGACATGAGTTGGGAAAAAGAAATCTCCGAATTAAATTTACGAAACAGCCTGGCAGAAAAGATGGGTGGGGACGAAAAAGTCGCCCGGCAACACGAGTTCGGGAAACTAACCATTAGGGAACGAGTTCACAAAATAGTAGACCAGGATAGCTTTCACGAGATAGGCAAGCTGGCCGGTGTAGGAGAATACGATGAGAACGGGAACCTTAAGACTTTCACGCCCTCGAACTACATTTTTGGTACCGCTGAAATAGACGGCAAACCGGTTATTGTGTCAGGTGATGATTTCACTGTCCGTGGCGGTTCGGCAGACGCCTCTATAGCCGGCAAGAGACTACAAGCTGAGGGCCTGGCAGTTGAGCTTAGGCTGCCACATATACGTCTGGTTGATGGCATGGGCGGCGGCGGCTCGGTGAAAACCATAGAAACAGCTGGCCGAACCTATATCCCTAGGGTGGCAGGCTGGGAAGTTATCGTCGGACATTTAGGTATTGCTCCTTCGGTCTCTTTGGCCCTTGGCAGCGTCGCGGGTATCGGCGCAGCAAGAGTGTCTTCTTCGCATTATTCTGTCATCGTCAAAGACACTGCTCAAATGATGATCGCTGGTCCAGCGCTCGTTGACTGGGCAAGTCTGGGCGACGTCACTAAAGAAGAGCTTGGTTCAAGTAAAATCCATACTCGAAACGGTGCCATCGACGACGAAGCGAAGTCAGAAGAAGAAGCCTTCGCCATGGCGAAGCAATTTTTATCTTACCTACCCGAGAACGTTGACCACATTCCCTCGCGAGTACGCAGCCACGATCCGATTGATCGAAAAGAGGCTTTCCTGCTGGACGTGGTTCCCAAAAACCCAAGAAAAGTCTACAAAATGCGTCCAGTCATTGGTGCCGTCGTAGATGCCGGCTCGTTTTTTGAGATCGGCAGAAAATGGGGGAAATCGATCATTACAGGACTCGCCCGGCTCGACGGAGTGCCTGTGGCAGTATTCGCCGAGGACCCGATGATTTACGGCGGCGCCTGGACAGCAGATGCCTGCCGAAAACTCATCAGACACTGTGATCTCGCATCAACTTTTCACCTGCCGCTGGTACACCTTGTTGATTGTCCGGGTTTTCTTATTGGTAAACAGTCAGAAGAGCACTCGACGATCAGG
>JABIVN010000551.1 GCA_018667205.1 Gammaproteobacteria bacterium
GGTCGGGGCGAAAATCGCTGTCGGTAGGGACGGCGCCAGCGATATGCCGTGAACCCTGGCATTATTCGGCTAGCAGGAAAGCGCTCCGCGGAGTTTTTAGTCGTTGCAGTTGCCATCCATTTCACTGATCCAGTTTGAAATAAGTGCAATACCCTCTTCGTGAACGAGACTTCTGCCCAGTTCCGGCATCATTGCGCCTGGATCTATTGAACTCATCCGGTAAATGAGAATAGATTCTTCGGGTTTTCCAGGAACAATAGAGAATTTGTTACCCCCGGTACCTTGGCCCGCCGCGATGGGTAACTTACATTCACCTAGGCGCATCTTGTGTTTGGTCGCGATGTCCAAATAGAGGCCAGAAGTGTCCGCTGGTCCCTGTTCGCTGTGGCAATGCCCGCAATTAATATCAAGGTAGGACCTGGCTCTATCTTCAAGAGCATTTGAGGCATCCTGCCAGTTTTTCGTGGCAAGCACTGGTTTGTTTTTTATCTCAAGCCAACCGGCTGCCTGCCAGGTATCAAGTTGATTTTGATGACCGCCATAACCATTACGGTGCAGGTTCGCAACTTTGGGCCCTATGGGATTTAGTGACTTTGAAGCGGTGTTGGTGCCGTGGCATCCCGCGCACTGGTTTTGGTCGGGCACAATATAAGGGAAGCTCCGGCGTTCCGTAGCGTTTACAAGTTCCAGTTTTTTGATATCGCCGGTCACCTCCAGATTGGCGTCGGTCTGCTCGTCGTTCCAGACATAGGGTAATGCGACCCAGCCAGACTGTCGGTGAACTAATAGTCGTGTTTCCACCAAGCGGGCTTTTGTCAGATCAAGGCTGCCTCTTTTGCCGGCGTCGGGATTGAACAGGCTGCCATTGTCATCAACTTGCAGGACACCGCCCTCGGCAGCCGGGTAGTAGAAGGTCTTGCTGATGATACTGCCTACTGGAAAGTTCAGCGAACCTGCTGAACTAGCCGTAACTAAATGTCCCTCCGGAATCGTAATGGTGCGAAGTTTGTGGGCGTAGTCGGTAAACAAAGTAGCATTGAGCAGGTACGGTTGAACGTCGCTATGCAATACCAGCTGATTGTCCTGCCGTGACATGAGAGACCAGCCTGACAGTAAGGCGGGGTCTTTGTCCGGAAACTTGGAAGTCGGTGGTGTGCATCCGGCGAGCGCGAAGGCACAGAAGAAGCTCACCAACTTTGGTAGATGAATGCGCAACGTTCAAAAGCTCGCTAATTTCACAGCAGGCAGCGGGCTATGCCGGCACTGGTGGTCAGTCTCGTTGACTCTTGGGTTGGCGAACTGATTAGGTGCATCGACATTAAACACGGCGCTGGAAGCTTCATTGTAGATGCAGATCTGATACTCGGTTGGCAGTTTGCCATCCACAATGAGCGCTGGATTGACAAAGCCATCCCAGATGACGTTTGGAAATGTTCCCTCTTCGCCGAAGATGGCATCCTTAAGTTGGGGCAGATAGTCTGTGTCGGGGTCGTTACCTCCGCCCTCATAACGGTTGTCATGAATTGATACCTTTTCCGGGTACGGATCAAAAGACGAAGCGTTATCTCGGTCGCTGTAGTTAGTGGAGTAAACACTCGAGATCACAATGTGGGCGGTTTGATTGTTCTTAAGGTCGTTGTCAAAAATCTCAACAAGGTCGTTGGAGTTAATTGAAATACCTGAGCCTGCAGGAACGCCGGCCACGGCGCCGCCCGGTGCAGCAAAGTTCGCGGTGTTGTTGTCTACGATTTGGTTGTTGTAAATTCGTGTCCTAACACCTTCAAGAGAAAGATTAGGCATGTTGAACACCAGTATGCCGCCAGTGTTGTTGGTGGCGACATTGTTGTAAACATCGGCGTTTATCGTGTTCTCGATCTCTATACCTGCCACGTTGTATTCTGCTCGACTGTCTCGGACCACAACCTGACGAGACTGGCCAACATAGATACCAGCATCCGAGGCCCCTATAGCGATGACGCCCTCGATTAGTGTGTTCTCCGTTTGCACGGGATATATCCCGTAGGCACCATTGTCCGTGTCAGGTCCATTAGTCCATTCAGTGCGGACCCGGCGGATGACGATGTTCTTTCCCTCATTGATCTTGAGGGCGTCACCCTTAGCGTCTTCGATCGCCAGGTCTTCGATCGTGAAGTCGCTGGCTGTCACCAGTATGCCTTCTGCGCCGCTTATCTGATGCTTGAAGCTGAGAATGGTTTTATACATGCCCGCGCCGCGAACGGTTACGCCATCAACTTTTAACGAGAGTGATCGTTGAAAATCAAACGTTCCTTCCGGTATTGTTATGACATCGCCCGGTTGGGCGTTCAAAAATTTTGATTGTAGTATTTTCTGCATGTTCGGGAGCTCTGCAGAGGACGTCGTGCTGTATTGCGCGGTGGTATTGCCACTGTCGGAACAGGCAGTAAGCAGAACGGCTAAAACAAAAAGCAAGATTCTCGACATAAGATGCGCCTTAAAATTTTGAATGATCTATCCTAGTTGATACGACTTTTTCTGCAAGGCATCGCATTACCTAAGGCTGCCTGTGATGAAGCGGCGGTTTCAACAAACGCTGCCGCAGTAACTGTTCAAAAAAGCGCTAGTCTTTCATCGCACTACTAATCAGGGATGCTCCAAGACGATCACATCGTTTCTTGTATCTGGTCTTTAACACTGACACGTTCTCGTAGTTGCGGTTGATTTGGTCTGTCATATAAGCCAACACATCACGCCAATCTTCAAGGAAGTATTCCTCTGCGGAGTCCTCCCCATAGGCTTCAAGCGCTGCGAGTTTTGCCCTTTTAACAAGGTCGTCCATTTTTTCTGATTCAAGCTCCGCCATGAGTCCAAGCCCCCCCTTTTGTCTAAAAGCGCCTGCCATCATCCTGTGAAACACAGCGCAGGTGGTGTATTCACCCATCGAGGTTGGTTCGGTTTCAGCAAACACCTGGGAAGTACTTAACAAAGACACGATGAGCAATATGAAGCGCATAAGGGCTGTTTCCTTGAGCTGGACCGGTAAGACTAGCACCAAAAGAATCGTCTCGGGGATCGTGATGCGAATAGAGGTAAACACCGGCCGATTGTATGTCGATGTTTCCGCCGATCCTTTCATTGGTGCGAAAACGAAAAGAGATTAGTATGAGTGGCGGGGCGGCGCGTGCCGAGGCAATAGTCTCATGTACGTTAGTTAGGGATTCAATAGGAGGCACAAAGCGGTATGAAGAGATTTTTTAGGACCAACGTCAAGGCGCTCAGTTGGGCATCAGCTTTGCTGATGCTTGTCATAGCGCAGTTTTCATTCGCTGGTAATTGGCCACAGGAACTGCCAGTAGAAGGCGGTACTATCGTCGTCTATCAGCCACAACCGGAGGAATTAAACGGCAAAACTCTTAAGGGTCGTGCCGCGATGTCGATTGAAATGGAAAGTAGGACGGAACCGATCTACGGGGTGTTTTGGTTCACCTCATTTATCGAAACTGACCGCGATGAAGATACGGTCAGCTTCAGTAACATCGCAGTCACTAAGGTCACCTGGCCAGACTCCAAAGACACAGGAGAACAGCGATTCAAGCAGGCCGCTGAAAAGGCCCTGAATAACGCCAGCTTTGAGGCGTCTCTAGCAGGTATGACCGCTGCGCTTACCGCCTCGCAGAACGTACAAAAGAGCCTGGAAGATATTAATAACGATCCGCCGAAAATCGTATTCAGCGAAGAA
>JABIVN010000552.1 GCA_018667205.1 Gammaproteobacteria bacterium
ATGCCCCGGGACATGCCGCGAATGGAGGACAGCTCCTCGCGGCTGCGCGGTGCCTGGACGGCTATTTCGTGCAGCGCTTCGTCACGCAGGATGCGCCGGCGCGGGACATTGACCCGCTGGGCCTCGCGTTCCCGCCAGGCCGCCGCTTCGTGCAGAGCCCTTAGGGGCCAGCGCAGGACAAGTTTTTTTTCCTGCCCGATTGTCATCAATGAATGTGGCTCACTTGGCGTTGGGTGCTCAATTTCTGCATGCGGGCACTTGGTATCGTCCTGCCTACTACCCGTGGCCTGGTGAAGACCGCATCGCCAGTATCGAACGGGAAGTCATTAATGTTCGTCGAAACGTCGGTATGATCGATCTGTCAACGCTGGGTGGTATTGATATCAGGGGTCCTGCCGCTGCCGAGTTGATGAACAGACTTTACACGGGAGGCTTCAAAGGACTGGCCGTCGGCAAGTCAAAGTACGCGCTGATGTGCAATGAGTCGGGTGTCGTTATTGACGATGGCGTTGCTGCCAGGTTGACGGAAACTCATTTTTACGTGACGTCAACAACCACGGGTGTTGAGAATGTGTACCGGCAGATGCTTAAGTGGAATGTCCAGTGGCAGCTTGATGTTGATATTACGAATGTCACGGGTGCCTATTGCGTCGTAAACCTCGCGGGCCCGAAATCCAAACAAGTGCTGGCTAGACTTACGACAAGTGATCTAGACGACGTTTCATTTCCCTATTTGGGTGTGCGTGAGGGCGTGGTGGCTGGTATCCCGGCACGCTTGCTAAGGGTCGGATTTGTTGGCGAGCTTGGTTATGAAATTCATGTGCCTCAAACCTTTGGCATGCATCTTTGGAAGTCGCTTGCTGCGGCCGGAGCAACCTTTGATATCGCGCCGTTTGGTGTTGAAGCCCAGCGGTTGCTCAGGTTGGAGAAAGGTCACATTATCATCGGGCAGGACACCGACGCCATGACGCACCTGCGCGAATTGGGCATGTCGTGGGCGGTATCTCGTAAAAAGCCGTTTTTTATTGGTGACCGAACCACCGCTGAGATTGACACAACCCAAATGACGAGAAGGCTTGCCGGCTTCATTGTCGAGTCAGCGAATCGTATGAATGTACCGCAGGAGTCCCAACTTGTGTTGCAGGGCGACCGGATGGTCGGGCGTGTCACTTCAGCTGCCTATTCTCCAACCCTTGATAAAATTGTGGGTCTTGCGTACGTCCCTGCGACAAGTGCGGTGGGTGATACGATTACTATTAAGGTTGATCAGGGTCACGGTCTACAGGCGATACTCTGCGAACTGCCTTTTTACGATCCGCGGGTTGAGCGCCAGCGAGTTTCGGATGTTTCTGTGGCTGCGATAAAAGAAAGTTTCCCTGAGCGAACCAGCTTGATCAGGGCATTGCATGTTGACGTAGAAACCAGTGATGTGGAAACCAGTGGTGTGGAAACCAGTGTCTTCATCGTTGATCGCACTCTTTCAGATCGATGCGGTGTACGAGGGAGCGCTGCTGCCGGCTGGCTCGAATCGCTGTCAATGCTGGTGCCAGACAAACCAAACCGTGCTCGGATTCAAAAGGATGGAGCCGTATTGGCGCGGCTGTCTGTTGGTGAGTTTCTGCTGCTGGGCGGTTCTGATTACCTGGGATGTCATCCAGAGGAGGCAGATGGCAATTATTCGTTGCCCCGTGCCGACAGTCACGCCTGGATGGTTGTAAGTGGCGTGCACAGTCGTGAGGTGCTGCAGTCGGTCTGTAGTATTGATCTTCGCCCCCGTTGCTTTTCGGATGGTGACGTGGCGCAGACCCTGATGTTTGGCATCAGCGTGATCTTGATTCGCGCGGACGAAATTTTTCACCTGTGCGCTGATATTACATCGAGTCAATACCTGTATGACGCGCTGGGAGAGACGGTCAATTCAATGCTTATTTAGGTGGTTTATTTAGGGTATTTATATAGGTTATGCTGAGACGCTAAAAGATGAAATCAGGAAACACTCCTAGCTTATGGGTGACCTCAATGAACTTGTCATCGCCCACAGCCGACAGCGGCTTCTATGAAGGTTTCAATACCACCGTCACAATTTCATCCAAGATCCTTGTCGCGTTACGTGTTGTCTGGGCCGCAGTGTTCCCTGATGGTTCCAGAGGATTTCTGAACGAAATTCGAGACTGTTCATTCGCTGTATTCGGAGCCTGGTACATCTGCACAATAGCGCTTTGTCCGCACGATGAGCCTCCAGAGTTCAGTTGGTTTTGATGACGGTGTCACGACTGAAATCGTTGCTATTTCGTCGGCGGAGAATCTGAAAAAATAAATCGGCAGTTCGGTGCAAGAAGTGGATGCCGATAAACGGTACAGATAGGTCATGGCGCATCGCGTTGTGGCAAGGTTTTTCCACGTTAGGTGCGTAACGTTGTGTGACGTACCCAGAGGGTTGAGCATGTATTTTGTCGATGGCCTGCAGTACAGCAACTGGACTGAAAAAATATTCAAGGAAATGAACGTCGCCGGTCTTGCTGCGGTGCACGTAACGATTGCCTATCATGAAAACTTTCGTGAAGTTGTGACGAATATTTCAAAGTGGAATAACTACTTTGAAATATTCAGTGATCTGATCATACCCGGCACTTGTGCTGCTGACATTGACCTGGCTCGTCAAAGTCAGCGCACGGCGATTTTTTTTGGATTCCAGAACCCCTCGCCAATCGAAGACGATATTTCCCTGGTTGAGATCTGTTATCAACTCGGTGTGCGTTTCATGCAACTTTCTTATAACAATCAAAGCCTGCTGGCGACCGGTTGCTATGAAAGTGATGACCCAGGCGTTACCAGAATGGGCAAGCAGGTCATTAAGGAAATGAACCGAATAGGTTTTGTGATTGATATGAGTCATTCAGCAGAGCGCTCAACCCTTGAAGCGATAGCTTTGTCTGAGCGTCCAATTACGATCTCGCATGCCAATCCCGTTTTTTGGCACTCGGCACGGCGCAACAAACCTGACGTGGTCTTAAAAGCACTGGCTGAACGCGATGGTATGCTTGGTTTTTCCATGTACCCGCATCATTTAGATAATGGGTCCTTGTGCAAGCTTGAAGATTTTTGTCAGATGATTGCTCGCACCGTGGAGCTGATCGGTGTTGATCATGTTGGTTTTGGCAGTGATCTCTG
Source organism: Gammaproteobacteria bacterium (assembly GCA_018667205.1). Taxonomy (GTDB): domain Bacteria; phylum Pseudomonadota; class Gammaproteobacteria; order Pseudomonadales; family Azotimanducaceae; genus UBA9659. The sequence goes on from JABIVN010000552.1 coordinate 3,172, forward strand.
CCAGGACCAACCCAACAGCGTGGTCGAGTGGATGCGCAATGGCCGTTGGACCAAGGAAACTGACTATGGCGAGGGTTCTGCTGATAATGCCGGGTTCCCCCCCCAACCGGCATGGTTTTCGAACTCAACCGGCTATCCAGGTATTGCCAAGGGCCTTGCCGACGTCGGTTTTGATAATGTAGACGTGGCGAAGATCTGCCATGGCAACTGGTACCAATTTTTTGAACGCTCATTTGGTCCAGAGCACTGATTGATGTCAGGAATAAAATTAAACAGCTTTGAGCATTGTGGACACCGAGAAGGTGGCGATAACGTGTTGCAGGTGGTGCCTACTTGAAGAACATGGTCCCCGGTAACCTGCTACGACCGCCTGATGTGGTCATGCGCCTTGCTCGAATGGGATCAGCTTTTCAAACTCGCCTTAGTTTCATGCGGAGCTTGACGCGTCGCATGGCAATCGAGAGCTGGACATTTTCGACGCCGCACGTAGAACTTGATAGCGAAGGCCGAGGGTGTGTTATTTATTCAGTTTGTACCGGTAGCCGTTACTACAGCCTTCTGGCGTTCTCGCACCCTTTGGACCCTATGAAACGCAGTGACCGAGTGATCGCCGATGCGTGGGATGCCACGTTCAATCTTTTTGACGGAATACCGCTTGATAAAGATGTTCAGCGGCTGCGAGGCAATACACCCAGACAGGAAGCGGGGCGGTTTACGTCGAGTGAATTGGTTTTAGCGCGAGCGAATATAAGCGAACGGCTTTTTAATCATGTTGCCAATAATTTGGCCGAAGGCAGGCAGCCTGATATTGAGATGATTGCCGATGTCGGCTATCTGATGAGAACGACGGCGGTCTATGGCGGCGGGAAATTTGGCTGTGCGGACTGGGAGAAAATCGCTGACCGAGCGGACCTTGGGAGTGCCTTCCAGGCTGAGATGTTGACCGTTTACCTGATCCGGTTATTTTCTCTCGACCTGGTTGAACATATTGCCAGGCAGAAGGGTGGTGTAAGCGCGGTAACACTAGATCGTCCGATTCGACGTTTTTTGGGGATCGGCAATGCAACCGGGCTTGGCATGGCCCCTTTTTTGATGAATCACCAGGTGCTGGTGCATCAATGGGTTTCAGCGAGAGAGCATGCCTTGGCGACTGTTCGCGGGATCCAAAGTGTCACGGTGGCTCAAGTAGAAACGCTCAACGAGGTGCTCGAAAAGTGTCGAGTACAAGTTCGCGAATGGCAGGTAAATGACAAAATACAGTCGGAAAGGGTTGGCAAGCTGAGTGTAGATTTGGCCGCGCTTGCATATCACCTGGCCGCCGGCAATCGTTTTGACGTGTCGTTTCCGCTTGAGGCGATCTTCCTGTGGGCGTCAGAGCATCTTAGCCTGGAGGCTCAGGAGCTGGTCGTCAGTCTGCTAATGGAACCTTTTGGCGAGCTGGTTGATAATCTGGGAGAGCGGTTCAACGCTGCGCCCGCAGAGGACGTATGGGAACCGGCCATGCCTCTGACGCAATTGAAAATATTGATCGACAGGCACTATGGTTGGGTAAATGAAATCAATTTTCAGGACAGTGCCGAAACCGGTCGGCAATGGGTCTACTCCGAGGAAAAGCTCGAACCACGACTTGGTCCCCGTCCCTATGAGGGTATCGCGGATAGTGAAACAGAAATACCGCTGACCGTTGGCTGGGATGTTGCCCGGTTGCTGGTGGCGCTGCAGATGTCAGATCTGGAACAGAGTGTTCTTCGATTCTGCGCATTGCATCCTTGGTTTCGGCATACGATACACCGTATTCAAAACGCCGAGTCTCATCCCTATGGGGAAGTGGCAGAAAACATTATCGCAGCCAAGTTTCGACCGACTGATATTCTTCGATTCAATCTTGCATTTTTTGGTGTCAGTAAGTTTGACCCGAAATCTGACCTATGGACGCGTGTCAATATGTATCAAGGTGCGCCTTTTCCTGATGAGTTGAACTCACCTTGGGCCGATCAGTGGACATTTGCCTGCAAACCGGCGTCATTAGAATGAAATTTTCACACAATGAACTAAAGTTTGCGGTGCGATGGGCAGCGCTTGGCCGGCACGTACCCGTTGGACTTGCGGATGACCTCGCAAAGGCGGCAGTTGGACTTGCGGCAGTCGGTATTGATCCCCTGAAGCCTGTCGTCTCGGCACTGGAGCGACTTGGTCAGCATCACCCTTGGGGAAATATGAGTGATTCCTTTAGGCTATCTGCGATTGAGGCCGGGCCTGTCTTATCCGATAGCCTGG
>JABIVN010000553.1 GCA_018667205.1 Gammaproteobacteria bacterium
ATCACTTACCTGAATCAAAGGGTGTCCCAACACCCAGGCGGCCAAAAAAACCAAAGAAACCAAAGAAACCAAAGAAACCAAAGAAACCAAAGAAACCAAAATCATCATAGGAATGGCAATACGCTGTTCGCAGCAGACACTTTGCCGCAACAGCATTTTTACCGCTTGGCAGCAGGCCTAGAGGCAGACCAGCAATAACATGCTTTAGCGACGAACGCAGCACGATTGACGTCTGTTTCCAGCACTTTTAGCACTTTTAGCACTTTCAGCACTTTCTTACGCCCTTTAAAGTCACAATCCGTGTGGTCATTTTCAGAGCACCATCAATCGTCTTTTCTTCACCAGCAGAACAGATGGGATACCGATCAAGTACCGGCTAGTTACTGTCCTGTAAGCCGAAAAACAGAAATGCTTCCAGCGGCATCGTCAAGAGACGGGAATCCATCAACAATTTCAGGATAATCCGAGCGATATTTAGCGAGATAAGCTTTTATTATCGGTTCCCAGCCAGTGTCAAGCAATGTCGCGTTCATGGAAAATGTATTGTCTTCCATTCGCATCCTGACAGGACCACCCCGTCCCAGCATAGATACCCAGCCACTATCTCTAGCCCCTACAATGTAAAGGTCACCTTCCGACTGAACGACCCAGATAATGACGACACGTGGCAGGGGACCAGGGACTTCGAGTGTGATCTCATGAATTCCTGCGGTTTCACCCCAACTACCTGGCACCTCTGAAGGGGCTCCACCAATCAAAAAACCCGGTAACGGGCCAACGGGCGCGAAAAAAGCCAATGCAATAAGGAGAACGAGGCACCATGGCACCAGAATTTTTAGGGCTTTCATGAGGCTTTATCTACTTTGGACAAGTAAAGAGCGCCATTAGCCCCCGCGCATGGCCTGACTACTGACGCCAAAGTCGGACCTCCGCGGGTAACTCCTCACCTAACGTTCGTTGCGCGTTAATATCGATTCCGCCTCGCCGAGTGTAACGGGCACTCACCGCAAGCCTTTCGGGCGCGCAGCAGTTCATAATATCAACGAAGATTCGTTCGGTAACCTGCTCGGCGAACTCTGCATGCTCTCGAAATGGCACCAGATAACGCAATAGACCTTCATGGCTGATGCTGCTGCCAGCGTACTCAATCAAGATACTGGCAAAGTCCGGCTGCCCTGTCATGGGGCACAGAGATTTAAAAAGGTGTGTGTAAAGAGATTCCTGTCGGGTCACTGCGCCTTCCAGCACAAGCAACGCTGGATTCCAGTGGTATTCATTAATCTCAAGATCCTGAAGATCAAGGTTAGTACCGACCAACTGCCCAATACCCTCTCGCTGCACCTGCGCTGACGCGCATAACACCACGCCCACCGGTGCCTGGGTTGCAAGGGTCAGGTCAGATTCCAGTAAACGGACGACTTCAGCCTGATGAGCAAATGGTGTGTTGCTAAAAGAGCCGAGGTACAACTTCAGAGATTTAGATTCGATAAGGTGCGATGATTCTGCCTGGACCTGCAATTGCAATACCGCCACTTCTGGCTTTCCCTTCTGATTCAACCACGTAAACTCATAGGCGTTCCAAGTATCCAGGCCTTTAAACGGCAAGGTGCCTGCCGCTATACCCAACGTTTGGCGCTGTTTTTGCCGCGGAATAGATTCAAGCAGCGACGGTGTATATATCGTCACGTACTCCTGATCGTCTTTAAAACTCGCCATTAATTGACCTAAATTTCCATGGTAGGGGGTTAATCGCGTGCCAGTTCACTGTACCTCTGTGGTTTTGTCAATCTTTTGTGGTGGCTTGTTCGCATAGCAGAGTAGTCTGTACACCCACCCCTTGTAACCACTAAAAGTCGCTGCGACTCAAGAAGCGCTTAAAAAACGTCTGTTTTTTCTGTAGAGTCCCCGCCTCTGAATAACAAGTTACCTCTATGTCACTAAATCTCCGAACATTCTTAACAGCTCTGATAACACTGCCTCTATCCTGCTATGGCGCGGGAACGGTACTCGATGAAGTCGTCGTCACCGCAACCAAAGGCGAAACCCTAATCGGTGATACTGCCGCGAGTATCGGGTTTATCGATGAATCCGTATTACGAAGAGTAGATCCCACGCATATCAGTGAAGTCCTGCAAAGGGTTCCTGGTGTCTGGATCAGCCGCGGTAATGGGCAGGAACACCTGACCGCGATCAGATCCCCTGTATTGACCGGTGCTGGTAGCTGTGGCGCTTTCATTATGGCGCAAGACGGGATTTCACTCCGATCACCCGGATTCTGCAACGTCAACGAGCTCTTCGAGGCCACCACTGAACTGGCCAGCAGAATAGAGGTCGTACGTGGACCCGACTCATCTATTTATGGGTCCAACGCCGTGCATGGTGTCATTAATATCCTGACGCCGAGTCCAGAAGCAGGTCTTCGGGAAGTCACAGTGGAATCAGGTCCAAACGACTATTACCGCACGCGCCTTGCACTCTCATCTGACTCCCTTCGCCTGGACGTATCTGGCACGACCGATGGTGGATACAAAGACCAATCCGGCTTCGATCAGCAAAAGATGTTACTAAAACATCGGGTCTTGACCGCAGAACGACAAATCACCACCACGTTTTCATACACCAACCTCAACCAGGAGACAGCGGGATTCATCAGGGGCCACGACAGCTACAAGGACAGCGGCAAGAAGAGAGACAACCCCAACCCTGAAGCATACCGAGACGCGCGCTCTTTTAGGCTGGTTTCCGAGATCGACCAACAGTTGGGCAAAGGCTCGCTTATTATAAAACCGTATCTGAGACGTGTCGAAATGGAATTCCTGCAACATTTCCTACCAGGACAGGCTATTGAGGAAAATGGACATGACAGCTTTGGGGTTTCCATGCTCTGGAACCCGGATAGCTGGTGGCAGGCCGGTATAGACCTGGAGTACACCAACGCGTTCCTGAAGGAAACTCAGCCGGGTCCGACGCAAGGAAGCGCTTTCCTGGCGGCCACCATCCCGCAAGGTAAACATTACGATTATGACGTCAACGCGACGCTTGCAGGTCTGTTTTTTTCCGCTAGTAAGTCTATAAGCGATGCGCTTCGCCTGACCGGGAGCGTCCGCTATCAATATACCGAGTATGACTACGACAACCGCATGATCGACGGACGCACCCGCGATAATGGCATCGCCTGCGGCTTCGGTGGCTGCCGGTTTTCCAGGCCTGCGGACAGAGAAGACTCTTTTAATAACTGGTCACCCAGAGTTGGGTTGATTTACTCTTGGTCGGACGCACACCAGGTATTCGTTTCCCTGTCACAGGGCTTCCGTGCGCCACAGGCAACCGAACTGTACCGATTGCAAAACATTCAAAATGTCGCTGATATCGATCCTGTAGAAATGGATTCACTGGAACTGGGACTGCGGGGCGGCACCGAAAAAATCGATTACAGCATCGCCGTTTTTTCGATGAGTAAGGACAATTTCATTTTTCGGGACACCTTGCGACAGAATTTAGACAACGGGGAAACTGAACATCAGGGAATTGAACTCGACCTGAAAATGGAACTTCACCAGGCCGTTACGGCCAGTATTGCGTTCACCTGGGCGGAGCATGAGTACGGCAACAATCCCGCATTATCCGTCACGCCATTAAAAGGTAATTCTATCGACACTGCCCCAAAAACACTGGGAAGTATGAGTATCAAATGGCAGGCCACGCCAAGGCAAACGCATGAACTGGAATGGGTCCACATCGGTGAGTACTACGAAGACCCGCAAAACCAGAATGAGTACGATGGTCATGACCTCCTAAACCTAAGAGGAAGCTGGAGCATCAATAACGGCGCCCGGATTTTTTACAGAGTCATGAATATTACAGATGAAGACTACGCAGAACGCGCTGATTTCGCTTTTGGCTCTGACCGGTATTTCGTCGGCACACCTCGATCTGTCTACCTGGGTTTAACCCTAGGCCTCTGATCATGCTTCACCACCCCTATCCACGATAGGTTTCTTCTCAATTAGACGAACAGGACCTCTTATGAAATCAAAAGCCGCTGTAGCCTGGGAAGCAGGAAAACCACTGGAAATTGAAGAACTCGACGTTGCTGCGCCAAGAGCCGGAGAGGTGCTGATTAGGATGGTTGCAACAGGCGTTTGTCATACAGACGCATTTACACTTTCCGGCGCTGATCCTGAGGGTATCTTCCCTGCAGTCTTAGGCCATGAAGGCGGCGCTATCGTTGAAGAGGTTGGCCCCGGTGTCACATCGGTTGCCCCTGGGGATCACGTCATTCCTTTGTACACCGCTGAGTGTGGGACCTGTAAGTTCTGCACCTCGGGCAAAACCAATCTCTGCTCGTCAGTCAGGGAAACCCAGGGCAGAGGCGTCATGCCAGATGGCTCGACCAGGTTTTCCTGTCATGGAAAAGACATATTCCACTATATGGGAACGTCTACCTTTTCCGAGTACTCCGTTGTTGCAGACGTTTCCTTGGCTAAAATCAGCGCGAAGGCCCCGCTGGACAAGGTTTGCCTTCTTGGCTGTGGCGTTACAACGGGAATCGGCGCAGTAACTAAAACAGCAAAAGTGGAACCTGGTTCAACGATTGCTGTTTTCGGGTTGGGAGGGATAGGGCTAAGTGCAGTCCAGGGCGGCGTGATGGCCAAAGCCGGAAGGATAATTGCTATCGACACCAACCCGGACAAGTTCGACATGGCCAGGCTTCTTGGTGCGACAGACTGCGTCAATCCAAACGACTTTGACGCGCCTATTGCAGAGGTTATTGCAGACATGACTGATGGCGGCGTTGATTACTCGTTTGAATGCGTCGGTAACGTCGATTTGATGCGAGCCGCTCTGGAGTGTTGTCACAAAGGCTGGGGGGAATCCATCATCATAGGCGTCGCCGGCGCGGGTCAGGAAATCAGCACACGGCCATTTCAGCTGGTGACTGGCCGGGTATGGCGTGGCACAGCATTCGGCGGGGTAAAAGGAAGGTCGGAGCTTCCCGGAATGGTCAATCAGTACATGGATGGTGATATCAAACTGGATGAGTTCATTACTTTTACCATGGGATTAGAGGACA
>JABIVN010000554.1 GCA_018667205.1 Gammaproteobacteria bacterium
CGCATTAACGTAATCACGCATCCAGGGTCCGGCAGCATGCCAGTCCATCCCATATCGCCGCATAATGTGACCGCGCACCTGCGAACCGAGTCCCAATTCGAACCGCCCATTAGATATTTTTTGTAACGTCCAAGCAGCCTGGGCGATCACAAAAGGACTGCGCGCAAACGCTATGGCAACAGACGTGCCAATGTTCACTCGACGAGTGGCGAGTGCGGCCATAGTGAGAACCTGAAAAGGGTCCTCCTTGGTTTCTTCCATGAGCAACGTCTGATAACCAAGAGATTCTGTGGTAGCAGCATCAGTGGCAACTTCATGCAGGTTTAGACTGTCATCCGGTGCTCTAAGACCAGGGTCCAGCTTACCAAGGGGCAATAATGTTTCAGCTTTCATGTCACGAAGCCCTGGTTGGGTTAATAGTGCGGTACAACATACCACCGTTCACGTGACTAGTTATTGGGCAAGAAGGTCCTGTTCAACCCAACGTAACCGGTCTTGGCCAAAATGCATTGCCTCACCGATAAAAAACGTTGGGGCGCCAAAAGCACCTCTCTCTCCCGCTTCCTCGGTATTCAGCTTCAAAAGGTTTTTCACTTCATCTGTCGTGATGGCTTCAAGATAACGCGACGCATCAAGTCCCGCTTCCGTCAGCAACTCGCCCATTGCATTGATTTTTGACAGATTCAACCCGTGAATGAACATTGCCGGGTAAACAACGTCCATTAACGCCGCCAATACGCCTTCCCGCTCCGCGAGTCCCGCTCCGCGAGTCCCGCTGCCCGACTAGCCGGGAATGTCATGCAGACCAATAGTAAACATTGTCCGACACCTGAGTTCGCAGCCAGTACGGACGACCAGCGACGGGAGCTTTGTCCAAGCCAGATAACTGGGCGGACTCATAAAGTCGAAAAAGAATTCCAGAACTTTGGGCACCGTTTCCTCCTCAGACGTTACCAGGGTTCAAGCCAGGGCCGAAGCGCGGTTTCTCTAAGCCAGGCGTTCCGAGGCTGACAATGGATATTCCAGTAGGTTTCGGCAATATCATCCGGATTAAGGACCCCGTCAACGGGGCGATTCTCGAAGGTTTCTGGAGAGACGCGGCGAATCAACGGCGTGTCAATTGGCCCGTCAATGATGATGTGAGCAACATGGATATTTTTTGGAAAAAGTTGGCGTGCCATACTTTCAGCCAAAGCGTGTTTAGAACCGGCAAAAGCGGCTAGACGCGCTTTACCCCGCAGCGCCGACGTTGCACCGGTAAACAAAATAGTCCCTCTGCTTCGATCATTCATCCGCTCGGCCACCTCGCGGCCCATTAGGAACGCACCTAAGGTATTGATCCGCCAGACTCTCTCATCATCTTCCGGCGGAAAATCCAGAATACTGTGAGCGACGCCAACTGCAGCGTTGTAGCAAGCAACCTCTATAGGAACAACTATAGGAACAACGGTGGGCTCAATCTCGTCGATCAGCGCCACTATCTGCGCTTCGTCAGTCGCGTCACAGCTGTAACCAACCGCCAACCCGCCGTCATTTTCAATTTTGTCGACTAAATTTGGTCGACTAAGGCATCAAGCCGATCACCTTTCCGACGAGCCATACAGGCTACGAAGCCTTCCCTGGCAAAGCGTCTGGCGATTGTGCCACCGGTTGCCACGCCCGCACCGACCACCAGTGCGACTTTCGGTTGTTTCGACATATGATCTCTTGGCCCGGTTTCGTTAACACGGTTATGGCTTGGGTATTTTCAAGTCCTATAGATGCCTTGAAGTTTGAGGAAAAACCCGCGGCGCGGCACTTCGTTTCATTATTGACCCCCAAATAATGCGCTTGGGCCTGCAATGGCGTTCCAGGAAAACCTTACAATCTTCTTGTATTGTTGCCTTACGACAGCCTCACTTGGGACATCCGGCCGCCAAAGTATTGGACGCTGTATTATAGAATGCTACCCTTCAACGACCTGTATGCCGCCCCAAAACGCGACCCGACCTTCAATCTGTTTCGCCTTTTCCTTGGCCGCCGCATAGCACCAAGCGGCGCCTGAATTCTTATCGCCGTTAACGGTAACATCATAATAGTTGGCAACCCCCTTCCAAGGGCAGCTACTCGATTTACCGTTTTCGGAAAAGTACTCGCCGACAAGGGAAGCCCTTGGAAAATAATGATTCCCTTCCAACACCACGGTCTCGTGCGATTCGGCGATCACTTCGCCATTCCAAATAGCTTTCATCATACGTCTCCATAATTATGTAAAAATGGCTTAGGCCAGAGCCTTCCAATACCGCCAGGGGTAATCCCCGTCGTTCGCTGCCAGCGCTTGAATACCATGATGGGAAAAATAGCTTTTCGACACTCGCTGCGCTTTTATCAGCAACCCCCTTACTTGATGCCCTCTTGCATCGTCGAACACTGCTGCCATTAACTTCTCACCCACACCCTGCCCCTGAATCAACGGGAGCACGTAAAGCCCATGGAAGAGTCCCCCTTGGCCGGTCGGTGAAACCTGTGAGGTGGTCGTATCCCAAGCCGCGACGCCTACTACCTCTCCCCTGAAGGTTGCCACCAGCACCTCTAGAAACATCAGATCAGCTTGGTCGTATCGTAGAACCGGCACGGCGAGCCTTTTAAGCCGCTTGGCCATCGGCCAGTTCATCACCGCCAGGCCGATTAGACTATTTATTTTTGGTAGATCCGAAGCGGTCGCGCTTCTTATTTGGATGGCACTTATCAACAGAGTTTTTTTCATAGTCGATGATACGCAAGCAACGATCTTTTAGACCACTATCCCATTAGGCAACCTAGAGGAGCCAAGCGGCCAGCAAGTGAAGGGACACGACGACTGTTGATACTCCAAGACGCATCGCGGCGTAGTATTTTGGTTGTTTCACAAAAACTGACAGTTGCCGCTCGCCGACAAGCAATAAAAAATAAAGCAGCGCCAAGACAAACAACCCCACCGAGTGCTCTACGAACACGGCAGCAACTGCTATCAACACGACAAGGTTACTGAACAGGATGACGAAGGTAAGCTGCACCAAGCTTTGGGAGCGAACCAGCAACGCCGTTGACCACCAATTCCCGGCAAGAAACGCCAGTATTGCCAAGGAATATATTTTGAATACCAATAACGAAGGCCAAACTAACGCCAACAGAAAAGGCAATATACCCAAAAACCCAAGCGAAACGACAAGCAGAGGCATCGTCGTTACCAGCCCGCCTGACATTTCGGATACTGATAGCGATGACGTTGGATCATTTTCTGGCACCGAATTATGGCTGTACAAATTATGGCAGTAAAACGGAAACATGCAGCCTTAACCTTCCGCAACCGCATTCCAGAGGGCAGCTCCCGACGCTTATTTTTGTTGCAGAGTGTTCCTGCTTTTTCCAACATGCTAATTTTCCTTGCGCTCAAAAGAATATACGAGCAACACGCGAAATAGATCCAATTCGAAACACCCACCGTAAGTTTGTCATGACTGAAAAAGATACAACGAAAAAACACCTGCTCATTACCGGCAGTACGATCGGCGTTGCCCTTGCTGAAGCGTTTGCCGCTGATGATCAGGTTGCATCGGTCACGCTAACTTGGCGATCTCACCGCCCCGTGGTCAGCTCCCCCAAAATCACGACCAAACAGCTGGACCTCACTGATGAAGCCGCCGTCAGCAGCACATTTAAGCATCTAGAACGACTAGATGGCGTCATCAATGCAGTGGGTTTTCTCCATGGGCATGGACTGCAACCCGAAAAATCGATAAGCCGAGTCAGTTCCGCCACCTTTTTCAAAAACATGGAGGCCAACACCCTGCCAACGATGTTGTTGGCCAAACATTCACGCCACTTACTCAAGGGCAGCCCCGCAGCATTTTTCACCAGCATTTCCGCAAAGGTAGGTTCCATAGAAGACAACCGCCTTGGGGGCTGGTACAGCTATCGAGCGTCAAAAGCAGCCCTCAACATGATACTGAAGACCCTGTCTCTTGAATGGAGCTTTGCCCTACCTAAATGTCCGGTTGCAGCATTGCATCCGGGTACCGTCGTCAGTCGTCTTTCCGAGCCCTTCACGAAACATGGCCATCGGCAGATTTTTAGTCCGGAGGAAAGCGCCTCACATCTTAAAAAAATTCTGGATAACCTGACGCCGCAACAAACGGGTCGTTTCTGGTCCTGGGACGGCACTGAAATCCCTTGGTAACCCTATGAACCTGCCCCCTTTTGCTTCAATAACGACCGTCCGATTAATTCTTGGCGATCAGTTAAACCACCAGCACTCATGGTATGACGAAACGCGCGAAGACGTCTTGTACGTGTTCGCTGAGTTGTTCGAAGAGGTCGGTTATGTCAAACACCATGTCCAGAAAATCTGCGCCTTTTTCCTCGCCATGCAACGATTCTCCGAAGCGCTTGCAGGCAAGGGACACAAAGTACTGCACCTGACGCTAGACGATACTCAGTCAGTTAAGGGTGCCGATCAGCTTTTGACCGTGTTGGCTGACTTTTACGGTGCGAATCAGGTGCATTACCAGCGACCCGATGAGTACAGACTGGTCGCACAGCTCAGGGCCCTAGACCTTCCTCGCGTGATCATTACAGAATATGACACAGAGCACTTTTTTCTGCCTTTCGAGGAGTTACCAGGCCATTTCCAAGCCGGAAAGGCACACCGAATGGAGCCTTTCTACCGCAAGCTGCGCAAAAAGTTAGACATTCTTATGGATCACGATTCACCGCTCGGTGGAAAATGGAATTAC
>JABIVN010000555.1 GCA_018667205.1 Gammaproteobacteria bacterium
ATACTCATACTCAGCAAGGTACGCCGCAAGACAACCGTTAGCACTGCCGGTGGCCGGATCTTCCATGACCCCCAATTTCGCTGCAAACATCCTCGCCTGGACCCGTTGCTCCGAGTTGTACCCTCCCGCACAAAACAGGAAATACATTTGCGCTAACTGACCCTGGCCCACATAGGCATTCTTCAGCGCCGCATAGGAAACCAGTGGTACCAGCAGGGATTCCAGGCCAGTTGAAACATTTCGACAAGGAAACCTCACATCAATATCTGTCGGCTCGAGACCAAGTTCATTTGCAACATCAGCCGGATCGAACGAAGTGCCAAACTCCGGCTGGTTTTGCGTCATCCATAGTATACCGTCGTCCGCGAATGTGACCGGAATCGGCCCAACACCCAGATTCAATGTCAGTTCCTCGACATCTGATTTTAGAATCTCGTTTCGTATCAGGTAACTGGTACCCAGCGTAGGATGGCCGGCGAACGGCAGCTCACTATTAGGCGTGAAAATTCGCACATCGAATCCCTTCTCGAGAGAGCCACCGGTAATAAAGGTCGTTTCAGCAAAATTGAAAGCCCTGGCGATCTGTTGCATTTCTTTGGTAGATATTCCAGCCGCGTCTGGCATCGTTGCCAGTTGATTTCCCGCGTATGGACCTTCAGAAAACACATCAGTAATGAAAAATTTTCTGGTCATCGAACAGGCCTCGTTTCAAATGTCGTTATTCGCAGAACCGGCCCCGCTGAGCGGTCAATTTAGCGCGTCGTAGCGGAGTTAGGTCCATATCGTTATGATAATAGCCCACAAAACGTTTGAATTAGCGATGAAACCACTATGTCTTGTTACCGGCGTTGGGCCTGGCACCGGCGCTGCTATCGTCAAGCGCTTCGCGGTTGATTACCGGGTAGCGATGATCGCGCGAAACACTGAGAGACTGAACAAGCTTTCAAGTGAAATTGAATCTGCCACGCCGTTTACCTGTGACGTGTCAGACCCTGCGGTATTATCTTCAACTTTAAGTGAGATCCGACAGTCATTGGGGGATCCAGATGTCGTTATTCATAACGCTGTTGGTGGCGCTTTTGGGGACTTTCTGTCTATTAAACCCTCTTCCCTTATGAAAAACTTTGAGGTCAACACCATGGCCCTGCTTCAGCTAGGCCAGGAACTGGCGCCGGCTATGATAGACAAGGGACATGGCGCTATCGTCTGTACAGGCAACACTTCGGCCTATCGCGGCAAGGGTTTTTTCTCTGGGTTCGCACCCACGAAAGCGGCCCAGCGAATTCTGGCGGAGTCTATGGCGCGACACGCAGGGCCAAAGGGTGTTCATGTAGCCTACGTTGCAATCGACGCGGTTATCTCTCTACCCTGGACACGCGAACGGTACGCTGACAAACCCGATGACTTTTTCTGCTACCCGGAAGACATCGCAGAACATGTCTGGCAAGTCACCCATCAACCCAAATCTGCATGGACATTCGATACTGTCATTCGGCCATTTGGTGAAACCTGGTAGAGGTAATTATTCATGACCCAAACCGCCGTTATTATTGGTGTCGGACCCGCCGAGGGTCTGGGCGCCTACCTTGGCGTAAAAGCCGCAGAGGCAGGTTTACATGTCATTGTTTCCGGGCGTACTCAGAAAGATTTGGACGCCGTGGTGAAAATAATTTGCTCATTTGGCGGCAAAGCGACTGGTATCGTCGCTGATGCGACAAACCTATCTTCCGTCAACTCGCTCATCAAAAAGGCAGAAGCTATTGGCCCCATAGATCTTGCCATCTACAACGCAGGCAACAACTTTTCAGGCAATTTTCTCACGATGGATGCAGAGTACTTCGAGAACGCGTGGCGGGTCTGTACCTTAGGTGGCTTCCTGTTCGCTCAGGCGACACTCAAGGCCATGCTGGAGAGGGCATCAGGCACGCTTATCTTCACGGGCGCCAGTGCCTCTATGCGAGGGAAACCCAACTTTGCTGCATTCACGGCCGCTAAGGCAGGACTCCGAGCAATGGCCCAGAGCCTTGCCCGGGAGTTTCAACCCCAAGGGATTCACCTCGGTCATATCGTGATCGATGGTGGGATTATGGGAGACAAAGTCGTCAAAACCCACCCTAAGTTCGCGGCAAAGGCAGGTATAGACGGGCTGATCGGGTTAACCGGTATCGCTGAGGCTTACCTGTATTTATATCGCCAGCCCAGGAATGCGTGGACTTTTGAGCTGGACCTGCGAACCCACAAGGAGAACTTTTAAATTGACTATCTGGGTCGATGCAGATGCTTGTCCTGTTGTCGTAAAAGAAATAATTTTTCGAGCTGCTATCCGAACTGAAACTCAAGCGACACTCGTCGCAAACAGTTTTATCAAGGTGCCCGTTTCTAAAAATATTTCCTTCCTGCAGGTACCAAAAGGATTTGACGTTGCTGACGACGAAATTGTAAGACGAACAGAGGAAGGCGATCTGGTTATTACCGCAGATATTCCATTAGCCGCTGAAGTGATGGAAAAAGGCGCCGTTGCGCTTAATCCCCGCGGCGAAAGATACTCCGACGACACTATTAAGCAAACACTAAACCTGCGGGACTTCATGGACACCATGCGCTCCTCCGGGGAGCATACTGGCGGGCCACCGCCTCTTAATCAATCTAATCTTCAAGCCTTCGCCAATGAACTGGACAAGTACTTGATGCAGCAGAAAAGATGAAGCGATGAATAATCTGGAATGGCAGGCTAGAGTCGATACCGCCGCTCTTTATCGACTCATCGCACTGGAAGGCTGGGACGACCTGATTGGCACACATGTCTCCGCAAGAATTCCCGGCGATGAACATCGTTTCCTACTTAACCCTTACGGCATGTTGTTCGAAGAAATAACCGCAAGCAATCTGCTCACCGTGGACCTGGACGGTAACCAGCTAACGACCAGCGATTACGCGTTCAATCGCGCCGGGTTTACCATCCACAGCGCCGTTCATATGAATCGTGACGATGCCATGTTCGTGATTCACCTGCACACCGATTACGGGATCGCCGTCAGTTGCCAGGAAGATGGTCTGAAACCGCTCAACCAGACCGCTATTGCCGTTTATTCTGACCTCGCGTATCACGACTATGAAGGCGTCGCGACTAACCTTGCCGAGCGGGAACGTCTTGTTGAGGACCTGGGTGCCAAAAACGCCATGATTCTTCGTAACCACGGCACAATGGCCTGTGGCCCCAATGCCGGTGGCGCGTGGCAAGCGATCTTCAGGCTCGAACGGGCCTGTAGGTACCAGATTCTGGCGGAGTCGGGTAGCGCCACCACTCGTTCACTATCAGTTGATATTATTGATTCTCGTGCGAGCGTCACCTCAACTGACGCACTTGAGACACGCGGTAACTTCATCTGGCCAGCATTACTGAGGAAACTAGACCGAATTGACAAATCCTACAGGGATTAAGGATGCAAGAACTCACAAGTCAACAGCGTTCACTCTTAAAGACAGCACTGGAACAGCTGGAAAAAGAACTAATAGACCTGCTCTCGATAACGGAAGCTGGCGCCAAACCAGTGAAACTAAAGGATAACCAGGGTCGGCTTTCAAGGATGGATGAGCTTCACAATCAAAGCATCCTGATCGCCAACCGCACTGTCACCAGTAACCGCCTGAAAGCGGTACTGCGGGCAAAACAAAGGCTGGAAGTCGATGGCTACGGATTCTGCTCATCCTGCGAAGAACCCGTACCCTTCAAACGACTCGAAGCTTATCCAGATGCATCAATGTGTCTTGAATGCCAATCGGATAACGAATAACTACAAAGGCGGTTCAGCAATTTTCAATAACTGCTTGCCCACATTCTTACCTTCAAACAATCGAAGAAAAGTTTTCGGGGTATTCTCTATACCTTCCTGTATATCTTCACCATGCTTCAACTCTCCGCTCTCAATCCACCCCGAGAGCTCTTTTACAGCCTCCGCCGCCTTGTGCAGGTAGTCGATGACAATAAAGCCCTGCATAGTGCATCTACGGATGACCAATTGCATATAGTTTCTTGGACCAGAGGGTAGCTCTGACTCATTGTATTGTGATATTCCCCCACAAAGAACGATGCGACCATTTTGTGCCATGCTCAGCAGAGCAGCATCAAGAATATCTCCTCCGACATTGTCGAAAAAGACGTTAATACCCTTGGGACATTCTTCGCTTAGCCGGACCTGAACATCTTCAGATTTGTAATCGATAGCTGCGTCAAAACCAAGCTCATCAACGAGCCACGCACACTTTTCTGCGCCACCTGCAATGCCAACCACTTTGGCAGCTCCTTTGATTCGCGCTATCTGACCAGCAATCGACCCTGTCGCTCCAGCTGCGCCAGAGACCACCACGACGTCACCTGCATTTGGCTTGCCTACGTCAAGCAACCCAAAATAAGCCGTGAGCCCGGTGCCTCCAAGCGCGCTCAATACCAGGTAGGGAGGGATTCCGGGTTGGATTTTTGACACACCACCCATCATGCCCATCTCACCATTGTTAACAGCGTATTCCTGCCAGCCCAACTGACCCTGCACAAAATCACCGGGCGCAAAGTTGTCGTTATTGGACTCAATAACCTGACCCACAGTGCCAGCACGCATGACCTCGCCAATTTTTACCGGAGGCACATAGCTTTTCACATCGTTTAACCAACCTCGCATCGCCGGTTCAAATGCTAAATAAAGATTACGAATCAGGAATTCGTTATCCCCGAGTTCTTCTACTGCTTCTTCGACATACTCAAAGTCTGTTTCTTTTACCATCCCATCAGGACGGGACTTGAGACGCCATTGGCCGTTCATTCGATTAGACATATGTTATTCCTGATTAAAAGATTGTCGCGCCTCATATTGCGCTTGGGCGGGTAGCGCAGAGCACCTACTCTAGAGCACCTACCCTAGAGGACAAAGCGCTTAAAAGGGGTTGTTTTCAGGACGCGATCACTCACTCTCGGCTTCTCCTTCCGGTTTTTTGAAAGGGCCCTGCTCCGTAATGTAATCAATTTCTTCGTCAACATACCGTCGCTCATCCGTCAGGTAGTTGTCTATTGCGTCTCTTAAAGACTTGTTGGCTATCCAGTGTGCGCTATAAGTGTGGGTTGGAAGGTAACCCCGTGCCAACTTGTGCTGTCCCTGCGCACCGGCTTCAACACGCTTCAAACCTCTTTCGATAGCAAACTCTATCGCCTGGTAATAACAGACTTCAAAATGAAGGTATGGATGATGCTCTATGCAACCCCAGTTCCTGCCAAACAAACATTCACCGCCGATAAAGTTAATCGCACCCGCTACATATCGACCATCACGCTTGCACATAATCAGTAGCGTATCATCCGGCATCGTTTCACCGATAATCGAAAAGAATTGTCGCTTCAGGTACGGCGTTCCCCATTTTCGATTACCAGTATCGACATAAAACTGATAAAACGCATCCCAATGCTCTTCGGTGAGGTCAGACCCCGTTATTCGCTCTATTTCTATACCAGCTTCTAGCGCCCCTCGACGCTCTCGCTTTATATTTTTTCTTTTTTTGGAAGAAAGCGCGGCAAGAAAGTCATCAAAATTACTATAATTATCATTTTTCCAGTGGAACTGATTGTGTGTTCTCTGCAGAAAACCCAACTCACCCATCTTGTCCCACTGATGTTTATCAGAAAAGGTAATGTGGACAGACGACACTTCCATTTGCTCTGCAACCTGCATCAGCCCTGACAAAAGATACTTTTCTAGCTCAGGGTCTTCAGCGTCAGGACGCGTTAGAAGCCGCCTACCGGTCGCAGGCGTGAACGGAACAGAGACCTGCAGTTTAGGATAGTAGCGCCCACCTGCTCGCTCAAAAGCATCCGCCCACGAGTAGTCAAAAACATACTCACCCTGAGAATGGCTTTTCAGGTACATAGGCACCACACCCACTACGCCCTTGGTCTCGTGCTCTAACGCCAAGTGGTACGGGGCCCAGCCTGTTTCCGCCACCGCCGAGTGACTTTGCTCAAGTGCGCTAAGAAAGGCATGAGACAGGAAAGGATCGAACGGAATGCCTGTATCAGCCCCTGACCTGCCCGGGTTAGCGCAGGCATCCCAATCCTGCTGGCTTATTTCATGAATGCCCTCGAAAGCCTTGAGGGTGTAGCTTTGATTTGAGATACCCGTTCCCTTAAGGTTAAGATCGAACCCCTTAAAGGAGCTCGCCCGCCACCAACTCAAGTGCTTCGATCTGGCCTGCGCCAAGCAACATGCTACCAATCATTCCGGAATTACCGGCTTCTTTCCAGACCTGCAGCCTCTCTTTAATACGTCCAGCTGGACCCACTAGATGGCAGGCATCTACAAGTTCATCAGGAACCGCCGCCATGGCTTCATCTTTCTTGCCGGCCAGGAAAAGGTCCTGAATCTTGACTGCGGCTTCTTCGTAACCTAGCGCCTTTGCATAATCGTTGTAAAAATTATTTTTTCGAGCGCCCATGCCACCTATATACAAAGCCATATTGCCTTTGATTGGCATTCGGCAGTGGTCCACATCGTCACCAATGACAACAGTAACAAAGGGCGCAACGTCGAAATCCATCATGGTCTTACCACTTTTATCCAGACCTTTCTGAATGGAGGACATTAGTACCTCGGATTTTTCAGGGCTCATCCATATTGGGAACACCCCGTCCGCCACCTCAGCGGAAGTTTCAAGACCCTTGGGTGTAATGGATGCGGTATAAATTTTGATCGAGGGGTCCGCTTGCAGAATACTTTTCAAAGATTTACCCAGACCGGTACCATCATCAGCACTGTAAGGCATGCTGTAATGAAAACCTTCATGCTCCACTGGCGCTTCACGGTTAAAAATCTTTTGCATAATCTCGATGTACTCTTTTGTTCGAGTAATCGGTCTGCCATAAGCAACGCCATGCCAACCTTCAACCACCTGCGGCCCGGAAGCACCCAAGCCAACAATGAACCGGCCATCAGAGAGCTGATTCAGCGTCATCGCTGTCATCGCACTACAAGCTGGTGATCGGCCAGGCATCTG
>JABIVN010000556.1 GCA_018667205.1 Gammaproteobacteria bacterium
CCTGATCAGGGCCGCCCAAAAAAACAGGATAGTGGTGACTCCAAAAAATGCCCAAAGCCAGATAGACCCCACGTAGCCAGGGAAACTGGTCATATAGACCCCCCCGAGTGCGGTTGACCAGAGCGAAAAAGCAAGCAGCTTGCGGGCAGGGAACCTGTCAGCCATTGGGCCACCCGGGAAGTAGGCGATCATGGCAACGACGCCGTAGATGCCCTGGGCTGCGCCCAACTCCGTCGCCGTCAGGTCGAATACCTCGAGTACCGTTGGTCGAAAGAAGCGAGTGACATGAAAGGGTATTGCGTAAACGGCTTCTCCGGCGAAGATCAGTGCGGTCATGAAGATAAATCGCTGCCGCAGAAGGTGTTGGGAATCGATAGTCTGGTTATCCTTATATGATGTTGCAGATGGCGCTAAACTTTACCGCTCAGGATGATCTCGCTGGCTCTCCAGCCGACTGCCATAGCGGGTGCGTTGGTATTGCCGCTAGGTAATGCGGGCATGACGGAGCAATCTGCCACTCTAAGCCCGGTCACCCCTCTAACTCGGAGTTGGTTGTCGACCACTGACTGTTCATCCTTTCCCATTCGACACGAACCAGTGGCGTGAAGCCCGCTGGTCGACAATCGGTGCACGGCCTCCAGTATTTGCTCATCGCTCTGGCAATCGTCGCCGGGGATCAGTTCCTCACCGAAATAATTCGCTGCGGCGGGTTGCTGTACATACTTGCGCATGGTGCGAACCATCGCGACAACTGCTTTTCGGTCATAGTCTGTACTCAGCCAGTTAGGTTTAATTGCAGGCGGTTTTTTTGGATCAACGCTTTCAATACTAATTTCGCCCTCGCTCGTCAGATTGAGCAGCTGCCCGTAAATAGTAATGCCAGGTTGGCTGTCCGGCTTGTTCAGCTGCACCGGGAAATTATCGTCTGATCGGGCGTAGCTAAAGGCGCCCAAATAAAGCTGCGTGTCTGGTCTATTGGCCCCGGGCATTGAACGAACAAATGCGCCTATTTCAAAAGGCCCGGTGGCCATTGGTCCTGTATGCGTCAGGTAGTATTGCAGCACGCTGGCTACAAGCCCGGGCCCGCGGAGACGGTGATTGATCCCTTTGCCATTTTTTAATCGATGAGGCATGGAAAACCCAAGGTGTTCCCTCAGCTTGCGCCCGACGTCAGGGCTGTCATGAATAATGTCGATGCCAAGTGAGTTAAGCAGACCCGCCGGACCGATGCCGGATAGCTGCAATAGCTTTGGGGAAAGCAAGGCGCCTGCGCTAAGAATAATCTCGCCCCGACACTGAAATATCGTTGGCGAACCGGCAACGTCACAATCGATACTGACAGCCCTGCCATCCACAAAGTTAACGCTGTTCGCGTGGGCACGAGTTACGACGGTCAGGTTGCCGCGTTTCATTGCAGGCTTCAGGAAAACGCGCGACGCGCTCATTCGGCGTCCGTTTTTAATGTTGTGATTGTAATAACCAACCCCTTCAAGCGTCTCGTCGTTCAGGTCTTCTTTGCGATTAAGTCCGAATTGGACGCCTGCTTCGATCAGTTGCTCGGCGATGGGGTACCTGAATTTTCCTGTTGAAACCGGAAGTGCGCCGGCTCCTCCTCTGTGGTCAGCTTCGCCAAGTTCATGAGACTCGATCTGGCGGTAAGCGTTCCTGATATTTTCCCAGCCCCAACCCGGTCCGCCTAGGGTGTTCCATTCTTCATAGTCTTGTGGATGCCCGCGAGAATAGATCATTCCGTTGATCGAACTGGAGCCACCCAAAGCTTTACCTCGAATCCAGACCTCGGTGGCAGGAAGACCTGGTTTTTTAGTTTGCTTGATGGGGAACTTCCAGGTGAAGCGGGGGTGCTGGACCAGTTTTGCGATGCCCTTGGGCATTCCCACGTAAGGATGCCAGTCGTTACCGCCTGCTTCCAACACAAGTACCCGGCTGTTTGGGTTTTCAGAGAGTCGGTTAGCCAATACACAGCCAGCAGAACCTGCCCCTACAATAATGTAGTCATAATCGTTGATAGTTCACCTCCGCCTCCCATTAAACAGAGGATGGACGGTTTTGCCAAGGTGAAACCACCTTAGAGGTTGATCCTAGCGTTTAGATGGTTGAGAGTAAGTGAAAGTGAAAGTGAAAGTGAAAGTGAAAGTAGAAGTAGAAGAGTAAGTGGAAGTAGAAGTGGAAGTGGAAGTGGAAGTGGAAGTGGAAGGGGTGTAGATAGAATTAATTATTAAATGAAGTACAAAATAGTCCAGTAGAGCGCTGGCTTCATTATTGCTGGCGCGTTATTTCATTACGTCGAAATGCCAGCGATGTTGTAGACGGGCAGAAGACGGGCAGAAAATCTGCTGACGAGAGTTAAGGTTTGTTAACTATTTTTATAGGTAGAGATATGTCCTTAGTCATTGAACGTTACGAAGAATTTACCGCGCGGATAGCAAATGAAACTATCGGGCGCGTCTATCCTGAAAAAATAACAGATGTTGAAATCCATGGGCTCGGAGAAGGGGTTGGGTTGATGTCCTCGATTGCGCGAGGTCACCTGACGCTTGAGTCCGGTCGGAAAGAAACGGTGATCGTAAAGTGTGTTGCCCGCACCGAAAACAGCGCGCTGTCTAAAGGACTTAACTTTTACAAAAACGAGATCAACTTCTATCTTCACCTCGCGCAGGAAACACCGATCAGGATTCCACGTTGCTTATATGCATCTGTTGATCCGGTTACTCAGGATTTTCTGTTGGTATTGGAAGACCTCGGGGACGAGAAAGCCGGTGACCAGTTGCAGGGTTGTACTGAAAATGAGCGTTTGGTTGCCTTTAGGCGAGCGGCGGAGCTTCATGCAACTTTTTGGGGCCGAGCTGCTGAATTTGACTGGCTGAATTACCAGGTAGACATGAAAACGATTCTGTTCAGGCGCGACAGAATACTTCGACCTGGCATTGAGCCAACAATAGAAAGGTTTCCGGAATACTTTAGTGGTGACCGTGCGGATATCGTTCGCAAAATAGGTGATCAATATATTGATCTTTTCCTGCATGCGATGGGCGGCGAGCCGACAATTATTCATGGAGACTATCGGGTTGATAACGTCTTTCTGACTGGGTCGCCGGATGATCCCGATATTATTGCCTTCGACTGGCAAAACACGATGGGCGGAAACGGCACGCATGACATTGCTTATTTCAGCGCTGGTGGGTGCGACGCGGCGCTTCGGGGTGAATCCGAGCAGCAGGCGTTAAAATATTATCACGACATACTTAAAGACAGGGGGGTTGAGGGATATAGTTTTGAAGAATGCATCGAGCAGTACCGGTACAATATGCTGGTTACCATGATTACTCCCATTGCAATTTGCGGCACCCTTGATCAGGGTAACGAACGCGGCGTGAAGCTTGGAACCACCATGCTCGAACGAGCATTCACCGCGCTTGAATCCATGTCCTGTTCAGATCTTCTGTCATGACGGAGCCATAACAGAAGCCCTAATCAGAAGCCCCGGGGTTTAATCCATCCGATAGGTGTCGGGTTCAGCGTCATGGGTGCGGGACCAGTATTCCAGGTTGCTGAACGGTGAATTGTTGACCACCTTCCCATCTGAGTTCTTATACCAACTCTCAACGCCAGGGTGACCCCAGGCAAGATTCTTGCTGAGCTTCTGAACTTCCTCATTGTATTCGTCGGTTGCTTCCTGGGGGATTTCAAGTAGTTTTCCCCGTTGCTCCAACATAAGCCCCAGACACTGCATAACGTAGTGAACCTGGCATTCAGTGTTATAGATAATGCTGCCGCCATGCACGATATTAGTGTTCGGACCATAAAGGCAAAATAAATTTGGATAGTCAGGAACAAGCATCCCCTTGTATGCCTGGGGGTATTCTCCCCATCGGTCATCTAAGCTGACGTTGGATTTGCCGACCACATCCATCGGCCATAGGAATCGGTTGCTGTTAAACCCAGTAGCAAAAACGATCACGTCGAACTCATGGACCTCTCCATCGGCGGTTTCGATACCCTTCGGGTGAAATCGGGCGATGGGTTCGTCGACGAGACTAACGTCCTCGCGCGTCATATGCTGGTACCAGTTGTTGTCGATGATGAGTCGTTTCCCGAAAACCGGAAACTCAGGGACACATTTTTTCATCAGTTCCTGTTGGTCGCCGAGTTGCTCGCTGATATATTCGGTCAATGATTCCCGTAACATATCGTTGACCTCACTCATTGCTCGATCTTTGTGGTCCCAGGCAGGGTCGCTAGGCACTGCTGGCCAGCTACGGTCCATGAAGCCGAAAATCATGCGGGCTCGATGAAACTCAGCGTAAAGCGGAATATGGTTAAGGGCCCACTTCAGACCTGTTTCAACCGCGCGATAGTAGTCCTTGTTCGGTGAAATCCAGTGAGGCGATCGTTGGAAAACAGTTAGGTGGGAAGCCATCTCGGCTGTTTTGGGTACTAACTGGACGGCGCTGCATCCTGTTCCTATGACCGCGACCCGCTTTCCTTTCAGGGATACATCATGTTGCCAGCGAGCCGAGTGGAAGCTCTCGCCCTCGAATGTTTCCAGGCCATCGAAAGCAGGAATGACGGGCCGATTAAGCTGTCCTACTGCGCTGATGACAGCATTTGCAGTCAGAGTATCGGTCGACCCATCTTGCCGATTCACTGTCACACGCCAGGTCTGGGATCCTGCATCAAACTGCATTTTTTGGACGTCCGAATTTAGTTGGATGTTATCTCGAATACCGAACTGGTCTGTACAGCGCTCAAAGTAACCGTGCAGTTCGTCACGTTTGGAAAAATATCCAGACCAGTTGGCGTTGCGTTCGAATGAATAGGAATAAAAATGGTTTGGTGTATCCACACCACAGTCCGGGTAAGAGTTTTCGTACCAGGTGCCGCCAACCGCTGCATTTTTTTCCAGGATGGTATAGTCGATACCTGCTTCACTAAGTTTGATTCCAGTGCATATCCCGGACATACCTGCCCCAACCACAATGACGCTGAAGTTTTCGCCAGCCGCGCCACGGGTCAGCTTTTCCAGTTTAGGTTTCCAAGTATTGTCTCGGTTTACGAAATTGGTTTCTTCCAGCAGCATTGCGCAAAATTCGTCTTCCAATGGTTCAGCGGTGGAGAACTCCATCAGCTGGCGCATTTTTTTGACGTCAGGTGTCGGTGGCATTGTTCCCCCTGCATCACGCAAGGTCCTGATGAGCTCAAAGGCTCCAGCCCTGATTTCGGTCGCTATTTCGCTGCTGTAGTTGCCAGTATCATCGGGGAAAATACTTCCGTCAGGCACCTGGATAGGTTCTGGCCGGAATCGATCTGATAACCAGCGACCATCGTCGGAGAACTGGGCCATAACCACTAAAAGCGTTGGTAAGTTGACATCATTTAGTGCCGCCCGCAGTTCATTGTCATCGCCGGGAATATTAAAATCCATCATCATGCCTCGTCATTAATTTTCGAATATGCATGCAGTGTACTTGAACTTGGTCGATGGAGACCAATATTAAGGAACTTTGTGAAGAGCGTTCGGCTGCAAGGCTGTGTTTAGGCGATTGGACTTAAACTCATCGTTCAAGGTGTTCATGTAATCTACGCAACTCGTTAGCTTCGATGGATCTGAAAATGCCACGGCGTCAAGCTGACAGAGTCTTGAAGGTTATGCTAATGGCGGCATTCGGTTTGTTCTAGGGGCTCATCTATCAGCGCTCACTTGTTGTTGGTCGCAGATCATCGAGCGCGACCAGGGCTGATTTAATGACCCGTCCATAAGCCTTCATTTACGGGCGAATTTTTTGAAAACCAGGTGCTTAAAAACCAGGTGCTTAAAAACCAGGTTCTTGTAAGCCCTGTTCTTGAAGATCAAGTTCTTAAAAATCAAGTTCTTAAAAATCAAGTTCTCGTGAACCGAACTGTTGTCTATTAGTAGTTTGTTTGCGCCCTGCTGCCTGATGAGGGCGCGGGCTGTTGGCACACTTAGATCCTGCGCATTGGCCGTGTAGGCCTGGCGCCAGCTTTAG
>JABIVN010000557.1 GCA_018667205.1 Gammaproteobacteria bacterium
CCAACACCGGGAATATTCAGCATGAAAAATTGGCCAGCGAGGTAATCAACATCCTGTTCGATGCTGAAAACAAACTCAATTAAATCGCTGGCAATCTCAATCTTTTGCGCCAGCGTGGCCGTAAATCGCGCTGGCTTGAGCAATTTTGGGTTCCAGGTTTCCAGGCGCGTCTTTAAGACCAGGCCATCACTGGCACATTTATTTTGGCAGGCCAGTACAAACCCCTTACGTAAATCGCGTTCTGTGAGCGCCGGCGCCTCAGGAAAGAGATTCTCCACTTCGCCTTCCAGCACCCGTACCTTGCAACAACCGCAGCCGCCGGAATTGCACTCGTATGAAATTTGCAGGCCCGCCCTGAGGGCGGCCCGCAACAGAGTGTCTTCGCTGCCACATTCATAGGCTGTATCGCCACCGTCGATTTTTACCGTGGTCATTTATGCAGCTCCCGTTATATCCCGGCGTACTTTCTCCGCTGCGGCAATGGCGTCATTCGCGCTCACTGGAGAATTTGGAATAGCGCTAATATAAGCGTCCATCGCGGCATCGGCCAAGGGTACCCACTTGTCGACAATCTGTTGAACAACCGCTTCATTGCTCTCATTATCTGCCAAAAGCACTTTGTGCAACTCAGTGGCCCAACGCTGATGGCGCTGAGAATCATGCAGCTGAGAATCGATGAGCATTGGCATCAATGTATCGTTACCCTGACGACTCGCCTCAGATAGTGGCTTGAGGACGCCCTCTGCCAACATGGGCAAAACGACGTAACAAAGGGAGACCACGGCCTCGGACCAATCGTAACTGGCCAACTGCTTTTCAATGAGTTCTCTCATGGGCTGGAAGTGGGCCGCATCTTCCCAGACACCGCGCTCAGCGACACCAAAGCCCATGTCGGGGTAGGTGGTAGACAACTCAAAGGTACGATAAGCGGTGTGCGTTACACAGCGCAGAAGGTCAGCAGCCTGGAATGTCGCACAGTTCGAAATCGTACTGGCCGGGGCCATTTGCATCACATAGGTGGAAGACATCTGCAGCGCGTGAAAGACATATCGCAGCGGCGTGTAGAGCTGGGCGAGCGCCAACACCCAGTCGGCCTCCAGCATTTTGTCGTGCTCGCGCTCATTAAACTGGTCGAAAAGACTTTGGACATGATTTTCCTGGCCATCCTGTAGCAGGTTATACGTGCGATATACCAACTTGTCCGGATCACTGAATACATCCCAGTCTTCATGTTTAAGTGGAGTCTCATTGCGGTACTTTTTGTACCACATATTCATCGGTGAGTTCGGCGCCTGTTCCCAGGGCGCATCGGCATTGTTCATACTGTAATGCAGATTTTTGGAGACAATGTCGTACTCACTGGGCTTTCTGCGATTCTTGGCCAGGTGGCTCCAAGTTCTCAGTGGTTTTTGCTCTAAATCAAATGCCATGGTTTTAGCCTGCTATAGTCTGTTATCGGTTAAAGCGTGGTGTTGTAGTAAAAACGCGCCTGGTCTTCAGTCACCTCAATTCGTCCCGCAAAAGACGCCAAATTGATTTCAAGTTCATTCATTTTAAAATCGCGACCGAGCTCTTCTTGCAGTGTTTCTCGTGTGACAATCAACTCACTTTCTGCGTAAATTCTGGAGTATGCGCCGTTGGCTTCCACCGTGACTTCTTTATCCGGATTATCAATGATGGCGGCCTCTGCAACTGCCTCGGCAACTTCACCCGCCCGCACGATCGGCCCCACGTTGTTATTGTGTAGCAGTTTGTCAGTTTCGCTTTTGCTGCTCATAACTCATTTACCTTTTTTAGGCCGGGGCCATTACGGGTTCAATACCTTCTACATTGACGTAAATATCCTCACCGCGAATTTCGGTAGGATATTCCGCCAGGCAACTTGTCGCCGGGTTTATGCCTTCACCCGTTTTACATTCAAATGTCCACAGATGGGCCCTGCAGGTGATAATCCCCTCTTCATACGTGCCCTCAGAAAGCAAGATTTGTTGATGGGGGCACATGGCCTGATAAGCTTTGACTTGACCACCGTCTGCGACGGCAATGAGAACCTCTGTACCATCGCCGGTTTCAAATGTGTCCATGTCGCCTTCCCACAAGTCTTCCAGTGAGGCAACTTTTTCATAGCCCATAGATCAATCCCTAACTCTTTTGATAAATAATATCGATGACTTCCGTAGGTTTTAGCCCACTGTCACTGACCTTCATATCCCTGGGGAATAATTCCTCGGTGCGATGGCGCCTGACCCGCATTACTCCCGGCTGTTTGCGTACGCGCCGGTTGACCGAGTGATGAGCACATTGCTCAGCAACCCGATCCATGGTGTCCTCGGAATCGACCGGCACCAGCTGGACAACAAAGTCAGCTTGAAAATTGGAATGCAATGGGAAAAGTGCCATTGTTAAATCTCCTGGGGCTGGCCCCTTTTATCTGGTTGTAATCGAAAAGCTAGCTGGCTTTTTTCATATTGGCTTTCACTTTCTCTATCCACGCATAGCCGTGTGCGTCCTTACCCAATTCAGCAACACCTTCCATGCCCATGTATTCCAGGGCGCCTTGCAGGTTCATTGGCTGGATATCCCCGTTGAGGAAACGATCGACAATACTCATGTGCTGCTCGTAGCGCTGAGGATCTTGCTCGAAGACCCATTTGTCCACCTCATTGGAAAAATGAAATAATCTGCCATCTTTTTCTATTGTGTGAACTTTTATATCCCAATGCTCTTCGCCAGGTGTGCCGACAATGGGCAACTGGTTCATATTGCATACCAGAGGAAGTGTTTCGGGCAGGGTTAACTCCTCTTTGTCAGCTATCAGGTTTTCAGTAATTACATCCCAGCACTGTCCCCAACGGGCGTTCCAGCCTGGATATTTTTCTTCCAGCCAGGCACGTTCATCTGGCGTGACACCCGCTGCGGGGTTCCACCAGATGGTAGGACGCCAGTACCAGACACCAAGATGGTAGCCGTGGTGTGTAGAATCCAACTCCTCCATAAAGGTGTCCCAGTACCAGGGTTTATCCAGCCCAAGATCAATCAGTGAGCGCTCGAACTGACCCACTATCCACTCATGCATAAATTCTTTGAAGGAGTTCCCGCGATGCTCCAGGGGTGTGTAATAGTCCATCGCCGGACCGGTCAAGATGGCAAACAAACGCCATGCGCGCCATACCGCCATGTCGACTTTCAGCTGGGCTTCTTCCTTTTTGCCGTTGGCAATGAGGATCTCCAGTGCGGGGCCGCCCTGCTGCGCATGGCGTGACTCATCGGTCTGGATACTGGAGATCAAGTTGGCAAAGGTATAATCGCCGGCATCCGCAGCATCAGCAGCGAGCCCTAGAAACTGCATATTGGTGAAGCCGGTTTCAAAGCCGAAGGTGAGCATGATAGCCACGCTGATGGCATCGCGGCCGGTAATAATGTCATCAAAGAAATGCTTGGCCGCGATAGAAGCCCAGTCATTTTGGTGGTAGGCCTTCCATGCCCAGTCAAACTGGCGATCGGTTTTGCAGTACTCATGCGGAAAGTACAGCTGTATTTGACCGTGGCGGGTTTCATCCAGCATACCGAACATAGCCATGTTGCGGTTGCCCGGGGCCTTGGAAAAACGCGACATGCGCGCTTCTCCGGTTACCGCTGCGTACTCTCCCAGCGCGATCGCGCCATAGTGCTGCTTGAGAATAGTGACCCAGCCAGGATCGGATTTTTCGATAATCTTCGCGCGCTCCAGCGCCGCTTTTACCGAGTAGGCACCGGCATCTTTTTCCCGTTGGACTTTTACATACTCGGGAAATGTCGTTTTATAGGGCTCGTCATAAACTTCCCAACTCTCCATCGGAATGCCCATAGAGCCGGACATTTCATCGGGGAATAATTCGTCCTCCGTGACGTAGCTGGGGGTCCAGTTGGTAGCTCTGGTCAGGTCATACCAGTCATTTCTTTGGTGTATTGCCATGATTTTATCTCTCGCTGAAAATCAAATCTGTATTAGTGGCCTTAAACGCCGGTTTAACTATTGTTTTAAGGTCGAATCAAGACCTTGAGTACATCGTCCGTTTTCTCATGAAAGGTTTTAAAAGCCTCATCGATATTGGCCAGTGAAAAGTTGTGACTGAAATATTGATCTGGCTGAATGGCTCCACGCTCCAGCATGCGCAAGCCCTCCCACATAAACGGTTGAACATTGGCAAAACCATTCATATGCAAGGAGATGTCCCGCAAGAATACATCGATTAAAACCAGATTGAACTGATCATCACAGAACACGCCCATTGCAGCGATAACGCCACCGGGGCGGATAATATCCAGTGCGATTTGCAGAGACTCG
>JABIVN010000558.1 GCA_018667205.1 Gammaproteobacteria bacterium
CGCATTATCCTTGAACACATCACGACCAAAGAGGCAGTAGCATTCGTCCGGGACGCCAGTGATAAAGTGGCGGCAACGATTACCGCTCACCACCTTTTGTACAACCGGAACGATATGCTGGCTGGCGGCCTGAAGCCAATACACTACTGCCTGCCGGTCCTAAAAAGAAATGTGCACCAGATTGCACTGATTAGGGCCGCAACTTCTGGTGATTCGAGCTTCTTTATCGGCACAGACTCCGCGCCCCATCCACGTCACGCCAAAGAAAACGCATGTGGCTGCGCTGCAGGCTGCTACACGGCCCATGCAGCACTTGAGCTGTATACCGAGGTCTTTGAGGCGGAGGGAAAGCTAGACAGCCTTGAAGGCTTTACCAGCGAATTTGGCGCTGACTTTTATCAAGTCCCACACAATGAAGATTATATCGAGTTGGTTCGCGAGGACTGGCAGGTGGCATCAGCACTAACCTTCGGCAATGATGAGATAGTCCCTACCCGGGGCGGTGATGTGGTACGCTGGCAGGTCAGGATGGGGGATCGGCCCTCTTTAAGTGACGGTGACATTTGAGCTTTGATAAATTACCGATAGCGCATCGTTTTCGCGGCTATCTTCCCGTAGTACTCGACCTAGAAACTGGCGGCTTCAATCATAAAACTGATGCGTTGCTAGAAAGTGCGATCGTCATACCAAAGATGAACGATGAGGGCGATCTGGTGCCCGGCGAGCGATTGTTTTTTAACATTGAGCCATTTCCAGGTTCCAATATCGAACCGTCGGCGCTGGAATTCACTGGCATTGACCCCTACCACCCTTTTCGAATGGCAGTGCCAGAGAAAGATGCTTTAGCAGATACTTTTAACGCAATCCGCGCAGAGATCAAACGTACCGGCTGCTCGCGTGCCATTATCGTCGCGCATAACGCTTCTTTCGATCAGGCGTTCCTGAACCAGGCCTCTAGCAGATGTGGCATCAAGCGAAACCCATTTCACCCCTTCTCGGCGTTCGATACCGCTACATTATGCGGTTTGGCATTCGGGCAGACGGTTCTTGCACGCGCCTGCCAGGTGGCCGGTATCCCTTTCGATAGCGAGGAAGCCCATTCTGCGAAGTACGACTGTGATAAGACGGCAGAATTGTTCTGCATGATCGTTAATCGCTGGCGGCAGCTGGGTGGCTTACCTGATGAACAATACGACTGAAATTCAGACAAAAAACCAGCCAAAAAAAAGCCCGCTCAGCGGGCTTTTTTATTTCCGTTGGCCGATGAATATCCGACCAAGCTAACTCTATAAGCTATCCATCCAAGCTATCCAGAGCCTTCTGGAACCTGTTTGCATGTGAACGCTCTGCTTTAGCCAGGGTTTCCATCCAGTCAGCAATCTCGTCAAAGCCTTCATCCCGGGCTGTCTTCGCCATACCAGGATACATGTCAGTGTATTCATGGGTTTCACCGGCAATCGCCGCAGCCAGATTGTTGGCGGTTGAACCTATGGGCAGGCCCGTGGCAGGATCACCCGTTTCTTCAAGGTATTCCAGGTGGCCGTGGGCGTGGCCAGTTTCGCCTTCCGCAGTGGATCGAAATACAGCGGAGACGTCGTTGTAACCTTCGACATCAGCCTTTGCTGCAAAGTACAGATACCGTCGGTTTGCCTGAGACTCCCCGGCAAATGCATCCTTAAGATTCTGTTCTGTTTGACTATCTTTTAAGCTCATTGTTATTCCTCACCGATTGGTCATGAAAATGTTGGAGACAATCAGTATACCGATGCGCCTACAACAGTAAAACACTAACCAGCGTCCGCTGGCACAGCTTCCTTGATCATCGGCTGAAGTTCACCCGCCTCGTGCATCTCGACGACAATATCGCAGCCTCCAACCAGTTCGCCGGCAATAAATAACTGCGGAAAAGTTGGCCATTCCGACACTTCAGGCAAATGGGACCGAATTTCTGGGTTCGTCAGTATATCGATGTAGGCAAAACGCTCACCGCATGCCATCAGCACCTGTGTTACCTGCGCCGAGAACCCGCACTGTGGTTGGTCAGGTGAGCCTTTCATATAAAGTAATACCGGATTAGCAGCAATTTGCTCACGGATGGTTTCGTGGATTTCCATTTCTTCGTCCCATTAGTTGGTCAGCGTTAGTCTGCGATTTTACCCTTTTTGAAGCACAGATAGGCAAGTGGTTGGCAAACAATCTGGAATAAATGCGCTTTCCATCCGGAATAAGTGCACCTGACAGGGAGGAGACACCCTTTTCGGACTCATAGATCTGGTTTATCATCGGCTCTTTTTCCAAAAGAAGGAGCCCACCATGCCAGATGCAATCATGCCAACTTATGGACGACAGGACATCTCTTTCGTAAAAGGCGAAGGCGCCTGGCTGACCGATACAAAGGGCAAACGTTACCTGGATGCGCTTGCAGGTATCGCCGTCGTAGGGTTAGGCC
Source organism: Gammaproteobacteria bacterium (assembly GCA_018667205.1). Classification (GTDB taxonomy): domain Bacteria; phylum Pseudomonadota; class Gammaproteobacteria; order Pseudomonadales; family Azotimanducaceae; genus UBA9659. Next base: position 2,450 of record JABIVN010000558.1, read on the forward strand.
ACGCGAACCCCGAGGTTGCACAGACCATTAACGAGCAATCCACCACGTTGCTCCATACGTCAAACCTATATCGCGTTCCCAAGCAGGAAGAACTCGCTGAAAAGCTGCAGCTAGTCTCGGGCATGGATAACATGTTTTTCGGCAACTCAGGCGCGGAAGCAAACGAATGTGCCATCAAAATCGCGCGACTTTACGGTAACAAAAAGAACATCGAGAACCCCACCATTATCGTCACAGATTCTGCTTTTCATGGTCGTACTCTCGCCACGCTAACCGCAACAGGGAACAGGAAAGTCCATGCAGGGTTTGAACCTCTGGTGCAAGGCTTTGCCCGCGTTCCGTATGACGACATAGACGCGGTTCGACGGATCGCCGGACACAACAAGTCAGTGGTCGCGGTGATGGTAGAGCCCATTCAGGGCGAGGGTGGCATTAAAGTTCCGAACCAGAATTACCTGGCGTCTCTTAGAGAGATTTGCAACGAAAACGACTGGCTACTGATTCTGGACGAGATCCAAACGGGTAACGGCAGAACAGGTGAGTACTTTTGTTACCAGTCATCCGGTATCAAACCCGATGTGGTGACACTCGCAAAAGGCCTTGGCAACGGCATACCCATTGGTGTTTGCCTTGCTAGCGGTAAGGCAGCAGAGGTACTTGCACCCGGCAATCATGGATCAACTTTTGGCGGTAATCCTCTCTCCTGCGCGGTGGGTATTACCGTGATAGACCAGATCGAGAAACTCGGTCTTGCTAAACGCGCGGGGGAACTCGGAGATCGCATGATGGGGCAATTCAGGGAACGACTGGGCCACCTTAACAGCGTAAAAGACATCCGCGGCATGGGATTGATGATTGGCATCGAGCTAAGTTCACCTTGCGGAGACCTGGTCGGAAAAGCCCTTGAGAAAGGCATCCTGATCAACGTCGCAGCAGACAGCGTGATTCGGTTATTGCCCCCACTAACGATTACAGATGAAGAAGCGGAACAGATCTGCGACATCGTCTGTGAACTGGTTGAAGCAGTTTAGCGCTTGCTTGAGACGTTCCATGGGCCCGTCTTTTGCCCATACATGACTGACTCACATCATGGACTTCACCATGGCGTCAACTTTGGTGCACTCCTTGATGTTCTTCACAAGAAGGCTGCCAGTCTTTGAGTTAGCCGGCTTTAGTCCGACGGTAGTCCAGACTGATCACTCAGGCATGCCAACACGTCCTTGTCTATCCCTTTCGGGAAATTGATACCGACGCCGGCATCCATCACCAGGACTATATGGCCCTCAAGCTTGAAGCGTTTGTCTTTGCCGCTGGTAGGAACGCTGAAGTGGATGCCGACATTCTCACCCTCGCTGATACCGGGCAAACTTCGCCGGGAACGACCATTTCGTTCGACCAACAACATCCCGCGATCCGAGAAATTCTGGGTCTGACAGAGCCACGACCGCCCGACATTCGGATTCACCAGCGCATTCACCCTCACGGCGCGCCTGTTGCTAGCGCGCTTATCCATGACAACTGTCGTTCAAAAGCAACCAAGCAAGACCAAAAACCAATGATTTATCTAGCGCCATGGCGGTTCTCATCTGTAAGAGGGGATACTGAACTGATTGCCCTTGGCAGCAGCTCGGCAGAAGGTTTGTCGCAAGCAACAACGATCTTGTTTCGCCCGTTGCGTTTAGCCTCGTAAAGCGCCATGTCCGCTCTATCGATAAGCTGCTGAACACTGTCACCTTGACGATATTCAGTTATTCCAACCGAGGTGGTCACCCGATAATCGGGTTCAACCAGCGTGACAGACATGTCTTTCAACCCGATGGCCAAACGCTCCGCACCGCGAACCGCATCGCACTGCCTTGTTCCAGCAAAGACCAGGACGAACTCCTCACCTCCGATCCGGGCAATACAGTCGATCTCGCGGATAACATTTTCAGCAACACGGGAAAAGCTTCGAAGAACCTCATCGCCAGCCGAGTGGCCAAATCTATCGTTAACGTTCTTAAAATAATCAAGGTCAACGTAAGCTATCGAAAAGGCATAATTTTTTCGGTCCGCCCTCGCCTTCTCGCGTGCCAGTAATTCCATCAAGTGGCGGCGATTATAAACACCGGTCATTTCGTCCCGAACAGCCATCTCCCTGATCTGCGCCAGGGCTTTGACCAGCTCCTCATTTTTCTCAGTAATGACACCTTCTATCGCCAGGTGTTCGAACCGATACAGCGCTGGCCCAAAAAGTAGCACAAATCCAAAAGCGATAATTAACACTACCTCGGTCACCCAATCGAGCCCCTCGGGACTTGTTAGGTACACAACCGTTATGTAAAGCAGCAGACCATAGCCGGCCACCAGAAACTGTTGTGAGCGGGACAATCTGTTCGCGCCCATCACAATCATAGCCAGACCCGAGAACAGCACGACAGATTTGAGATCAATGACGAAATGGGAGGTGATAATGACGATGGTCAGCGCCCAGATCATTCGGGGAACGGCCATCTCCGGGTCTTCAAGCGTCAGGTTCCACTCGATACCGATCAGGAAGGCAAGCACAAAGAAACCTGTAATTGCGAGTGACGACAGACCAAGCATTTGCAAGGCACTGATGTCCATATAGCCGACTGACAGAACGGTCCAGCACACAATCAGGTGCGCAAAAATACCTGCACCGAGCGTAGCCACCCGAAAGGTCCTTGCTTCTTGTTGTTTGACAGTGTCTGCGATCGTCTTCATGAGAACTTCATCAGTTAAGATGAAAAACATTGTAGACTCGCCAAGACATCCAAATACTGCGAAAACCTGGGACTTTGTAACAAGTTGTAACTACTTTTCAGTATTCTCAGATACCTTTTAGGTACTTTCAGGTACTTTCAGGTACTTCTTTACTTTCTTTACTTTCTTTACTTCTTACTTTGGCGACCGCGCTCTGCCAGCCCTTGTAGAGTTCTGCCGCGATTTCTGACTGCATCACCGGTTCAAACCTTCGCTCGAGTTGCCATTTCTCCGCAACGTCATCCAGTTCAGCAAAAATTCCTGCTCTTAGGCCCGCCAAGTAAGCAACGCCTAACGCTGTCGTTTCGATGACGCGGGGCCTGTCGATTGGTAACTGCAGGACATCTGCAAGATGCTGCGTAAGCCAGTTATTCTCGATCATACCACCATCGACCCTAAGGATCGTCGGTACCGCCCCATCCTGCTCCATCGCAGTCAGCAAATCCAGTGTCTGGAAACACACTGACTGAAGCGTCGCAGTGACAATATCAGCAACACCTGAATCACGGGTCAGGCCAAGTATTGCACCCCTGGCGTTAGGGTCCCAGTAGGGCGCCCCTAACCCGGTAAAAGCAGGGACTAGATAAACACCATGATCTACGCGATGTCCCTTGGCAATAGATTCTGTTTCTGCTGCCTCGGAGACCAATTTAAGACCATCACGGAGCCATTGAACTGCAGCACCCGCAACGAAGATACTGCCTTCAAGGCCGTAGGTAACCTTTCCATCAAGGCGGTATGCCACCGTTGTCAAGAGCTTGTTTTTTGACGCGATAGCTTCACCGCCAGTATTCATGATCACGAAACAACCGGTACCATAGGTACTCTTGATCATTCCCTGTGTGAAACAACCCTGCCCGATCAATGCTGCCTGCTGGTCGCCTGCCATTCCCAGTATGGGTATCGCCGCACCAAACAAGGCAGGATCTGTGTGACCAAAATCGGCACTGCAATCTTCAACTTCCGGCAACATGGATGCCGGCACATCTAGTCTGGCCAGGATCTCCGCATCCCATTCCTGCTCATGAATGTTGAACAACATCGTTCTGGACGCATTGGTCGCATCCGTTTTATGACTTGCGCCACCCGTGAGGCGCCAAAGCAAAAACGTGTCTACTGTCCCGAACAGCAAGTCCCCGGCCTGCGCTCTTTGCAATGCGCCTTCGACATGATCGAGGATCCATTTCAATTTGGTACTTGAGAAATACGGGTCTAACAAAAGCCCAGTCTTGCCGGTGATCCAGGGTTCGAGTCCCTCATCGATCAGCGTTTCACAAAAGTCTGCGGTTCGTCGATCCTGCCAGACGATGGCGTTGTACACGGGCTCACCGGTTTTTTTATCCCAGACGATGGTGGTTTCTCTTTGGTTGGTGATGCCGATACCGGCTATCTCGGAAGCCGACATGTCATTTTGCTTAAGCACTTTCTTGCAGACATCAATGGTCGACTGCCAGATGTCCTCGGGATCATGCTCGACCCATCCATCGTCAGGGAAATGCTGCTCAAACTCCTGCTGCGAAACACCCACTGGATTACCCTCACTGGAAAACAGAATAGCGCGTGAGCTTGTCGTTCCCTGGTCGATCGCTAGCAAGTAAGTCATACGTGAGTGCCTATAATTTCCCGAACCGGCACTATTATGCATTTGTCGATCAAGATCAATCTTACCAACCGTGGCCAGCAAAAAACGTCTTTACACCACTACTCCGCTGGTGCTGGTGCTGGTGCTGGTGCTTGTGCTTGTGACCGAGATTCGATGTAGGCACAATAGCTCTCTTTTTAATCTTCCGAATGGAGAACCATATGCGCGACGTCGTCGTTGTAGATAGTGTAAGAACAGGACTGGCTAAATCATTCAGGGGGACTTTCAACCTGACAAGACCAGATGACATGGTAGCGCACTGCATTAATGCTTTGCTTGAGCGCAACCCAACGCTGGACCCAAGTGAAGTCGAAGACGTTATCGTTGGTGCAGCAAGCCAGACAGGTGAGCAGGGCGGAAACATCGCGCGACTCGCCGTTATTCTTTCACAACTGCCGGTTACCACGGCAGGATCCACGATTAGTCGGGCATGTTCATCCGGCCTGAACTCCATTGCATTCGCGGCTAACCAGATCGCCAGTGGTTGTTCAGAAGTCATGATCGCCGGTGGTGTTGAGTCTATTTCATCCAATCAAAGA
>JABIVN010000559.1 GCA_018667205.1 Gammaproteobacteria bacterium
AATCGTTGTTCGCGAGACGAGAGGTCCAGCGGATATTAATGATTTACTCCGCAGTGGGCATACGTGGACCGTTAGCTGATCCATCGTCGATGGCGTCGCCTCGAACTGTCGCTGGCGTCATCGTCTATGTCATTAGGCAGTTTTTTGAAGAGCGTAAAGTACTCTTTCTGAAAAGGAGTGGTGGTCAGTACATCAATGCTTGGTGGCCTGTGGCAGGCACCCCTAAGGCTGGCGAGGAGCCGCGGCAAACTGCGTTGCGTGAACTGTGCGAGGAAACGGGGTTCAGTCCAGAGCGTCTGTTTTCCTTCGGTATGGAGATCCCACATGCCGATTCAAGCAAGGCACTGGTTACCTTTGTTGCATTGGTTGATCAAACTTCCCCGGTTACACTGAACTACGAGCATAATGAATACCGGTGGTTGACCGGCACGGAAGCGATAGACCAAGTGCCTGGCCATTCGAAAGTGTATCTTGAATATTTACGCGAACGTTTCATTATTCGATCAGCGGCGCCAGACTTGGAAATTGATCTGCGTGAAGCTGGTAACGTCTGATGTGATAATGGTGTATCAACGGTCTATTAATGGTCTTTTAATGGTCTTTTAATGGTGAAACTGGTGACACGAAGTCAAAGTTCAGTCGGCAAAAGCTCGTGTTACTTGGACTGGGTCTAGGTCCCGTTAAAGAGTTAAAAAAGTTCCAGCAGAAAGAAAAGCGGCACTGTGAGTTGTTGTCTGATGAAGACCACGCCATCGCGGAGACGACCAGCGCGTGGGACTTTAAAAAGTCTATGGGTAGGGAGTCTATCCGGAGCAACCGTATGTCGGTTCTTGTGGGTATAGATGGCAAGATCAAGCAGGTTATGTAAAAAGTGAACACCAGGACACATCATGATGATGTGCTGGGACTCGTTAAAGAAATCAATAAGTAGGAACTGATATGGCTGAGTTTGATCCAGAAGAGAATATAGGCACGATCGCTGTACAGGAACGGCATCAGTTTGATATTGGCAGGCTGCAGGAATTCATGGCGGCGAACGTAGAAGGTTTTTCAGGCAGGGTAACCGCAGAAGAATTTGCGGGCGGTCAGTCTAATCCGACCTACCTGCTGTCTGCAGGTGAACAGCAGTACGTGATGCGCCGCAAGCCACCAGGGGAATTGTTGAAGTCGGCCCACGCCGTTGATCGTGAGTTTAAGGTGATGTCTGCACTACAGAACACCAATGTGCCAACGGCTAAAACTTACGCACTTTGTACTGATGATGATGTGATTGGCACCTGGTTCTACGTGATGGAATACCTCGATGGTCGGGTTATCTGGGATAGTACCGCAGGACCTTATACCCCGCAGGAGCGGGGCGAAATATGGGATGCAGCCAATGATGCGCTGGCTAAACTTCATTGCGTTGATTTTGAAGCGGTAGGCCTTTCCGATTTTGGGAAGCACAGTTCTTATATAGAGCGTCAGTTATCCCGGTGGTCTAGTCAGTATGAATATACGAAGACCGAAGAGAACCCCTACATGGATAACCTCATCGAGTATCTCCCAAAAAATATCCCGCCAGAAGATAGCTGCACGATCGTGCACGGTGACCCCAAGATCGACAACATGATGATGCACAAAGAGCGCAACGAAGTGATCGGCATCCTGGACTGGGAGCTAAGTACGCTTGGCAACCCGCTTAGTGACTTTGCCTATATGTGCATGCGATACCGGGATTCCTTAAGAGGCGTTGACTTAAAGGCCTTGGGCATTCCGAGTGAGCAAGCGTACATCGAAGCTTACTGTCGAAGAACCGGTCGTTCCGGGATAGATAACTGGGATTATTACCTGGCGTTTAACATGTTCCGTCTGGCGGCTATTCTTCAAGGTATCGCGAAGCGGGTTCGGGACGGCACTGCTGCGAGTCGTAGCGCCGAAGAAGCCGGATCAGGCGCCTACGACCTTTCCAGGTTGGCGTGGGCTCAGATCGACAAGAGTGTTGATCTGTCCTGAAACATTAGGTCACTCGTTTGGCCATAGCAACTGCCATGGCCATTGGTCTAAAGCAGCAGTCCCCGGCACGGGGCATTTTTTTGTGTCCCCCGGGTCTTAACCGCCTTCGGCGAGAAACACTGGGATTTTACGGGCCGTTTTCGCCTCGTAATCCCTATAGGGCGGGAATACTTCAACGCAAACTTTCCACAATCGTGCTCTTTCTTCTTCGTCGGTTATTTCTCGTGCGGTCATTGCAGTGACCTCTGTTTCATCGCGAATTTCTACGCTTGGGTTTGCACGAAGGT
>JABIVN010000560.1 GCA_018667205.1 Gammaproteobacteria bacterium
AAAGTGACCAAAAAAATTGTTACGTACCGCATAGTTAACCTGATCCAAATAGCGCTTGTTTTTGTGGAAATAACCCTAACATGCCGCCGGTATGGATAAACACGATATCTGACATTCCTTCGAATTGACCCGACCTCGTTTCCTGCAGCATGGCGTTGAACGCTTTACCAGTATAAACCGGATCAAGGACAATTCCTTCCAACCTTGCAACTTCTCTGATGGTTTCGAACACTTTAGGGGTCGCTCGACCGTATCCAGGTCCAACATATCCGTCGATTACGTCAATTGGTAACTGATCAATATCCAGATTGCTGCCGTAACGGTCTCGCCATAATGAGAAATCTTTAGAAATTTTTCGTTTAAAATAAACCTCGTCGTCACAGACATTAAACGCAATGACCCGTGAGTTCAGATCGTGCAACGCATTTCCGATGATCAATCCAGCAAGCGTACCCCCGGAGCCAGTCGCTGAGACGATCGCATCAGGCGCAATGTTCGCAGACTCGAAATCCTGTTTTAGTTCATTCGCACAATTGATATATCCCCAAAGACCTACTTCATCCGAGGCGCCAACCGGAATGCGATAGGTTTTTAGTCCTTGGCTGGCATATTCAGCCTGTAGTTCATTATAGGTATTATCCATTTTCTGGTAGCGCTCTGGGGGCGCAAAGGTTATCTCTGCCCCGACCAGACTGTCGATGAGTAGGTTGCCATCCCGCTCGCTTGGTTCACTGCCTCGTAATACCAGGTGAGACTTTAGTCCAAGCCTTGCAGCAAGCGCAGCAGTGGCACGACAATGGTTAGATTGAATACCCCCCCAAGTGACCAGTACGTCAGCTTTTTCAGCAAGGGCTTGGCCAATCGAGTACTCGAGCTTTCGAATCTTGTTGCCACTGGCCACGGAGTCAGTCAGGTCATCCCGTTTGATCCAGATTCTTGTGCCATAGGCCTCTGATAGTCGAGTAAGTGGTTCTAGTGGCGTTGGTAGACGAGCGAGTGATATTCGGGGTGGTGATTTCACTGATCAGGTCCTGGTTTCTTTTTTATATGGTATTTTGCAGAGAGTCGCATGGCATCTTTACGGTTACTTTGAAAAACTGACGTTAGGGTCGCTGAAGCAGCTCCTTCCCGGTCAAGTGTTTCGAAAACTTTCGCTGAATCATTCGGCAGGCTGCAAACACACAGCAGTTGCTGCAGTACTGGCCTTTCATAGGATACCTCTCCACTCATCACCACCGTATTGCAATCAAGTAGCAACTCGCTAAGCTTCATTTGTATTAGGCCCCATCCTGCCAGTGCCGCGATTGAGTATAGACTTCCCCCGAACGCTGATTGATGAGGGTTGATATTAGGCGCAAGCGGCGCAGTAACCGTCAGAGATTCGCCATCATAACTGACCACGCTGATTCCCATGACCCTACTGATCGGCGTAAGCGAGTGCATAGTATCTTCCAGGTGACGGATGGAATCCACGAAGATGCTTGGTTTTTTTGCTGTGTTGATGGGATCCAACAGCGCTAGGCCTGTGACAATGAATTGCGGAGTAAAACATGGAAATCCTTTTGACCTCAACACCTTGGTTACGAAACCTCGCTCCGATTGCAATCTTAATAGGGCTGATATCAGGTTGCGTAGACAGCAGGGTCAGTACGGTTGAGATAAGCGGCAAGACAATGGGTACGACTTACCATATTAAGGTTGTGTCTGATGATCTTGATCCAGACAGTCTTAAAAAAGATGTCGATGCGCAACTGTTCCAGTTTAATCAAGTGTTTTCAACTTACATACCAGGCTCCGAGTTATCTCGCATCAACGTTGGTTACGGTGACATTCAAGTCTCCAGGGAGATACTGAAAGTGCTTTTCCTTAGCCGTGAGATACATCAATTGTCCGGCGGAGCTTTTGATCCCACGGTTGGGACCTTGGTTAATCTTTGGGGCTTCGGGCCTTCCGGTCCGGGAAAAGGTGTACCGTCCGATGAAGAAATTAGTCAGGCGATGACTCGCGCAGGATTTACAAGGATTGTCCTGGGGGAGCAGACGATAACCAAGCCTGAGGGCCTAGTGGTGGACCTATCTGCTATTGCAAAAGGTTATGCCGTAGACGTTATCAGCGACGCGCTGAAGGCAATGGGAGAGCACCGTTATCTGGTAGAAATTGGTGGAGAGATCAGCGCGAGTGGTATGAATGGTCGTGACGTGCCGTGGGTAATTGGCATAGAGGCGCCGGATATACAGGCAAGACGTGTTCAGCGCACCTTACCGATCCTAAACATGGGTGTGGCGACCTCCGGGGGCTATCGGAACTTCTTTGAGCATGAGGGTCAGATGTACTCGCACGCCCTGAACCCTGTCACGGGGTGGCCCGTGAAACACAATTTGGCTTCGGTCACGGTGCTTCACCCAAGGGCAGGCTATGCGGATGGTTTGGCGACCGCATTTTATGTTTTGGGAGAGGTTGCGACAATGGAACTGGCAGAGGCGAATAAACTGATGGTTTTGGCTATAATTCGCGACCAGGGGGGTTACAGGGAAGTGACGTCTACTGAACTTGATCGTTATCTTGCGGGTATAGCCGGTGAAACCGAAGCGCTTGTTAGCAAACCCTAAAAAATGGAGCAAAAGGTGAACATATGACTGAATTTCTTTTATCTTTCGTCATCCTGATGGCTGTCGTCGCCATGATGGCTGTTGGTGTGATGAGGGGACGTGCCCCGATTGCGGGTTCCTGCGGTGGATTGAATAATCTTGGGGTGGACGGGGCTTGTGAAATATGCGGCGGTAATCCTGCCAAATGTGATCAGGAATCGACGCCGTCTGCTAATGGCAAATTTTTTGACGCTTCCTGATCTAGCATTACGTCGTGCAGATTATTATCCAAGCAGTTTTTTAACGGGATTTTATCAATATTTTTTGCGGTTCTTTATCTGGCTTTCGCTTCAGAAACGATGTGGCCTAGTCTACAAACCTCATCAACAATTTGCAGATAAGCCAGGGTTCAAGAGCCGGCATTTGCGGGTAGTGATCTGAGTTACTTTCTCTACCAGTGGGCATCGCCGAGCGATCATGCTTCAATAGCCGGGTTCATTTTGACGATCTTATTATGTTAAACAATTGGCGGTGCACAGTGGCACTGCGCTTATTTGGGGCGAACTCGTCGAATCGACTGATGTCCTTCGTCGGGCTGTTGTCGGTAGGGGGGCTTGCCGTCGCTGTTGCCATCCTGGTGACCGTGCTATCCGTCGTCAATGGGTTCGAACGGGAGCTAAGAGAGCGTGTTCTTGCAGTGCTACCACACGGAACGGTTTATTCGAGGACGGAGTTTGAAGACTGGCGTATTACCCGGTCTGAACTGCTGCAACAGCCCGGAGTATTAGGTGTCGCACCCGTGGTCGAGGGCCAAGGCTTGCTGGTTGTTGATGGCGAGCTAACAGGCATTGCGTTTCGTGGTATCGATCCGAAACTTGAGGCGAGTGTCTCTATTTTGCCAGAATTCGTAGAAGATGGCGTGCTTGCGCAGTTAGCAGGCGCACGATACGGGACGATTATCGGTGCAGAATTGGCACGGCAGCTAAACGTTTCTAGCGGTGACCAGATTTCGCTGGTACTCCCGGATGTCGGGTTCTCGTTAACGGGTCCGGTTGTAACCACCAGGCGATTGACGGTACTAGGCACATTCGAAGTGGGTGCTGATCTTGATAAAACCCATATTTATCTGAACATCGGTGATGCGCAAAAACTTAAGCGGCAATCTGGTATCGATGGACTGGTCGTTCGAATCCCTGACCTTTTCGACATACACAAAGTGCTTCACGAGATTTCCCTCGCCGACTCGGATTTATACGGAATCAGTTGGATGCGCCAGAACGGAAGCCTGTATAACGCGATCGGGACGCAGAAAGCGACGTTGTTTCTGCTGTTGCTCGTATTAGTTGCCGTTGCAGTGTTCAACGTTGTCTCGAACCTTGTGATGACGGTCGATGACAACAGATCGGAGATCGCGATTTTGCGAACAATGGGCGCGTCCCCAGGCGACCTTCGGTGGATATTTATTCTACATGGGCTGATGGTTGGAGTGGTGGGCCTGTTGATTGGACTGCTGATGGGTTTGGCGTTGACTTTGTCGCTGGGAAACATCTATTCGGTGTTGACGCAGTGGTTTCAGTTAACGTTGAT
>JABIVN010000561.1 GCA_018667205.1 Gammaproteobacteria bacterium
TCCTTCGTCAAATGAACAAATGGCAGAATGCGCGTATTCGGTTGCAGAATAAATTGATTTTCCTGTTTGATGACTTCTGCACCTAGGTCAGCCAAGAGCAGCGTAGCAAAAGTACCTGCCCAAACCCCGGATAGATCTAAGACCCGAATGCCATCAAGTGGCTGGCCACTGCCCGATGGGCGAACAGGACGCAGCGGTTCGCGCTTGCCCGCCGCCTGTAAAACTTCATCTGTGTGCTCCCCCAGTTGTGGCGCTGGCCTGCGATATTCCCAGGGTGTTTTGTTCATTACAAAAGGCCTGCCAGGAAAACGAAACTGCCCCAGGGCCGGAGTCTCTGCCGATTGCCAAAGACCTCTCTGCTGAAAATTCGTGTCAGAGTAAACTTCATCCACGGTAAATAAAGGTCCACAAATAAACCGCGCTCGTCTGCCGGCTTCCCAAACCTCTCGTTTGGTATGGGCGTTAAGCCAGGGCGTTAGGTGTGAATTGAATTCTTGGATAGCGGCGGGATCCATTTGGATCAAAGGGTCGTCCCATCGTTTGTCATCCAACCATGCTGGATAACCAAAGAACTCCCGGATGTTTTTGAACCTCTGGCCACCACCCATGATAGAAATCCAACCATCCTTGCAACGATATAACCCCGATAGGATGCCGACCCTTGGCTCTTCCATAGGCGGTCGTAAGGTCTTGCGCCCAGAGTATTGATGACCAATAACGGTTGCGTGCCGCCGATCAACACCGACCAGGTGACTGTCGGCAACAGAAAAATCCACATGTTGGCCCACGCCTTTAGCTTGAGTGGCGAACAACGCGCCCAGGATCGCCGTGGACAATACAGATCCTGACTGGACCAAGGCCGATGTGCCATACATTTTTACAGGTTCTCGCTCAAGCCGGCCTGTCGAGTGCATTTCGCCTGCGAACCCATAAAGGACCAACTCCGACCCCCTATAGTAACGGTAGGGACTATTTGCCCCAAAATTGCTGACTGAAACAAGCGAAATATCACCGCGGCGAGCCTTAATGGCCTCCCATGAAAGCCCCAGGGACTCCATGGCGCCTGGCTCGAATCCCTCGACGATGATGTCGGCCCAATCCACCAGGTGCCAAAAACCGTCCACGCCCGATGGGGTCTTTAGATCAAGTACTACGGATCGCTTATTGGTGTTGAAATAGAAAAAAGTTCCGCTTTTATCAGGATGCGGATCGCCACCTTTAAAGGGACCGAGTTGGCGTGCACTGTCTCCTGCGGGTTTTTCGATCTTGACCACGTCCGCGCCATAATCGGCGAGCAGCTTTGTCGCATAGGGGCCAACAATTTCCTCGGTCAGATCAAGAACACGGATATTCTGCAGTGGTCCCGGCATGGAATTGACGCTCTCAACAATTCGATAGTACGCATTCTGCGATTAATCGCCGGCTTGGTGCAACCAGGCAATAAAATAGAGCCCCGTGGGCGATGGGACAACCTGGCAACTGAACTCGTCGATAAGAAGACTCATGGGTTATACCTGTCGGCTTGTCGGATCATTAGCGTCCAAGTCTGTTCGAGGTAGCACGCGACCTCGTCGATAAGTTTCCGCAGCGGCAGTCGTGCTTCCTCTGGTAGTTCCGGCGCCTCGCTCTGATCGAGGGTCACGTCGAGCTTGGCCATATCCTCGAGCGTCGCATGCAAAGCGGCCGCCCTCCCAATCGAACGACCCACCGTGATAGCACCATGCCAGGGAATAATAATTGTCGACGCCTGACCTAACGCAGCCCCAATTGAATCGAACGAATCATCGGGACTCATGACCTGGTCCTCGTAGAACAGCGTGCACAGGTTGTGCCGCATCCGAAGCGGGCGATTTAAAGAGGCCAACGCTGTCACCCAGAACCCGTGGGTATGCACGATCGCGTTGACATCGGGCCGCTGCGCATAGATTCCAGCATGGAACTCCCACCCTGGACTGACGACGCGGTCGTTGAGCACATTGTTGCCAAGATAATCGAGCTTGACGACGTCGCTGACGGTCATCTCACCCAGCGTGCGATCGAAGCAGTTGATCCAGAACTCGTTACGTTCTGGATCGCGTAACGAGACATGACCACCAATGCCAGTATCACAGCCTCGAGCAGCTAGCGCTTTGCACGCCGTAACAAGGTCGACTACCGGTTCGGTGGCCATCATCAAATCTCCTTACAGGACTGGGATAGCAGCAGCGTTTTCACTGCCGTGAATTGTTAACGTGATGACCCACTACGCCAACTTAAATGATACAGCAAGAATCCCGACTTTTTGGAACCTTCTACTATCAAACGCGGATGACGTCTTAAATGCAACGCCAGGTGACTTCAATTCGGACTAATTAACGCCCCGCGTTATTTTAGCCATTTGTCTTTTTATACAGTTGTCCCTTTCGAAATGACACTATAGATCATAAGTAAAGATAACATAGACTCAGACATTCAACTCCGCCAACCGAAAGGTGGCCGAAAAACTAAAGTATTGCGCTATTTATACCTAAGCTCTTTACCTTTAGGTCGACCGACAAACTGAGGAGCACTTCTTGAAAATAAGCCTTTTAATGATCAGCGTCCTGCTGTTCTTTCCCCTGACATCACTCAGCACTCAAGAATCGGTTGCCAAAGTCTGGAGCGTAAACGCGCCGAACTTTACGGCATCAACGACGACTGTTGACCTGGACTTGGACGAAGGCACCTGGATGAGCGTTGACGTTTCCCCCGATGGGCAACACATCGTTTTTGATCTGCTTGGCAATATCTACCTTATTCCGGTCACAGGCGGAGACGCTGAATTGCTGGTAGGTGACCACAGCTGGGATATACAACCGCGGTTCTCTCCCGACGGACGACACGTCGCCTTCACGTCCGATCGCGACGGCGGTGATAATATCTGGACAATTGCACTGGAAAGCCAACAGCTTAAACAGATCACTTTTGAAGATTTTAGATTACTAAACAGTCCGGTGTGGTCCGCCGACGGCCAATACATTGCTGCGCGAAAACACTTCACAACATCCAGATCGCTCGGCACAGGAGAAATCTGGCTTTATCATGCCTCGGGGTTGGCCGACACCCCGGGCGTTCCGATTATCAAGAAACCAGGGCCTAACTACCAAAAAGAACTGGGTGAACCAGCATTTTCCCCAGACGGCAAACACCTTTATTACACCCAAAACGCAACTGCCGGTGACATGTTCATTTATCACCAAGACAGCAACAAGCAAGTGTTCAACATCAAGGCTTTTAACCTGATCAACAGGGAAACACACGTTGTTGCGGGGGGCCCAGGGGGCGCTGTACGCCCAACCCCTTCGCCTGATGGTAAAAGCCTGGCTTACATTAAGCGTGTAGAAAGCATCAGCAAACTGCATATAAAGGCCTTGGATTCCGGCATCGACACCATCGTCGTAAACGATCTAGACCCTGATATGCAGGAAACTTGGGCCATCAACGGCGTTTACCCCAATATTGCCTGGTTGCCTGATGCCTCCGGCCTTATCTATTGGGCTGGCGGCAAAATTCGCGCCATCGACCTGGCTAGCGGTAATATAAAAACCATTCCGTTCAGGGTACAAGATAGCCGCACGATCTACTCACCTCCAAACAAGCACGTCGATGTATCCCCTGAACAATTCGAGACACGCATGGTCCGGTTCGCTAGCCGTTCACCTGCCGGTTCAACTGTGCTGTTCGAGTCACTGGGGAAGCTCTGGGTCAAGCGCGGTAACGAAGAACCGCAACGACTCACCAAAGATAAAGATGGATTCGAGTATTCGCCCGTTTGGTCGCCAGATGGGAAAACGATCTACTTTCTGAATTGGCAGGATGATCAGCTGTCGAGTATTCGCAGCGTCCCGAAGCGCGGCGGCAAGTCCAACACTATTAGCCGCGAACCAGGCCACTATTCA
>JABIVN010000562.1 GCA_018667205.1 Gammaproteobacteria bacterium
AAAGAGCCCCTGCCGGACACCGGATGACAATGGGTTTACGGGTGGATTATCAATGCTGAGGAGCGCGATGTTGCCACGAGTTTCGTAATGGACAGTGCCTTTCATTGGATTTTATCTCGTTCAAATTGCGCGAGTATATCGCAGTTCGTCCGAGAGTACGCTGCTCGAATTTATACACACTCGAATTCCTACCGCTTGTCTATCGCCGATAGAAGACCGTGCTTAATTTGGTACTATTGCACTCCGAAATGTCCTCAGTAATTAAAGTGGCAAATAAAAACCCAGCCCTGATTCCTCCCGAAAAAATACTTCCGGCGCTAATTCACCACTATTCGCTAGAGAACCCGGCGGCCCCTGCTGCAGATACAGCTTACCTGGTCGACCTGTTGCCGAAACTCCCTTCGCTTACTGCCGAAGATCGCCTTGATACGCTCGCAGCTCAACTGAGGACCCGTGAGCCCGGCGCCGTGTTCTCGAAAGATGATATGGCGGTGATCGCTTTCGTTGATCAAGCTGTGACCGAGATCCTTGCCAGAACTGATCTAGACTTCAAGGTCGAATCTTTTATCAGGAACATTGCTCCACGGATTGCGGCAGTTGGACTCAGGAAAGATATTCACGCCGTAACAGACCCGAACGAACTGTTCGACCTGATGGACCTGATCATTGATGAGTGCATCGGATGGAGTGAGGACCTGGGCTTTCTTGGACATCAGTTTATGGAAAAAGTGAGCGCAACAATTCATGACTATTCACATAATCATCTTTCCACAAAGCGATGTATCAAGGCATTAAAGGCTGTCTTCAAAAAAGAATTGCCGCTGTTTAAGCGCCTTGAAAAGAAACTCTGTGAGCGCGAACTCAACGTACTTTCCGGCAAGAAAGGTGAGTTCATCAGCGCTGAGGCCCTGAACAATGCGATGACTGGCAATCAACTGCCACTGTTTATTATCTTTATGTTGCAAGGACCCTGGTACGAGTTCCTGCAGGACGTCTACGTTCATTTTGGCGGTAACAAGTCCAAAGAATGGCAGAATATTCTGAAATTGACGGATGCCATCGTATGGTCATTGCAGCCAGGTAACGACAGCAAAAAAAGAGCTGACCTGATTCAAAGTGTTCCTGCCAGCATCAAGTCATTCTGCAAGAATGCTCACTTTGACACCAAACTTGTTATCTCTGCACTTGCGGACCTGGAGGCAGAGTACGTATCAATTAATGCCGGCGATCCGTCCGACGGCTGCGATTTTTGCTTGCTAGAAACAGACGACTTCATGGCTGCAGTCGTGCAAGAGGCATCAAGAAAAACAGTCGACCAAATAAAAAAAATTCCTCTTGGGCAGTGGTTCCTTTACGACGACCCCGCTGAACCAGAAGAAAAAGTCGCACGGATAAAACTCATCCTGAACTGGACAGAAACAGAACAACTTTTGCTGACCAACCACAACCGCCGAAAAGTAGTGCATATGTCTTACGGCGAAATGATGAATCACCTCAATTCCTGCGTACTCAGAAAATTAAACCCCATTAAATCTTCCTCTGATACATTCAAAGACCATCTGTTCACTGTGTTGAAGGCCGTCAGCGACCAGAACAAAAAAGAGAAGCAGATAGAAGTTCAACAGGAACGCCTTGTTGTCTCACAGGAATATTCACACCAGCGAAAAGAAGACCTGGGCAAAGAGCTAGTGCTGCTGAGGCAGCAGGCAGGGAGGAAGAAAAAGCGGGCGATGGTTTTGCGCCACAAGATCCAGAAGAAATACGATGCCGCAGAAGCAACCATAAGATCCCTGAAACCCGATGCCTGGGTAACGCTTTCTATCATGGAAGGCACCCAAACACCCTGTAAACTGATCGCAATCATCGCATCCAGCCAGACCTACATCTTCGCAAACAGGGCCGGATTAAAGGTCGCTGAGTACACCGCAAGTCAGCTGGCACACATGATCGTCACGGAAAACAGTGAGATCCTGGACACCAGAGCAGAATTTGAAAACGCACTGGCAGCTATTGTCTCCGGACTACGTGACGACAGGTCCAAGAGTTACGAAGAGCTAACCGGTGACTCATCCTAGCGTTAGCTGCATTTAGAAACCCCCTACCCACAGCACCTATTTGTAGGCATCTCTTTGATTACCGACAATATTACGTTCGATAAACTTAGGTCTGATATAGACCTGCAGATCGAGGTACTCAACGCAATTGCTGCAGACAATCCCATTCTCAATGAGCAACTGCGACTGCTGCTCGAATCCCGTGAGATGATGTTCTTTCAAGAAATGGAAATGCAAAGGTTAGAGGGTTTAATAGACCAAGATGAACTGATGGAGCACACCGCCTTAATCGATCAGCAAACTGATGACCTCTGATTACCCATATTTTCAAATGACAAAAATATTTTCAAAAGACAAAAATAGGGGTAGCGGCAGAGCCAAGAGGGCATTCTAAAGGGAAACAGGATTACCGACATTAAAAACGCCGGCATCATACGCAACGCCGTCCTCTCGTTCGACGTCTGGCGGAAACGCTCGTCTTTTCTTTGCGAAATAGCGCTGCCGGAAGTCACCCTCAGAAGCTCTGTTATAAGTCGCGTATAACGCCCTGCGGCTCACATCGCTAAGGTTGGGTGCAGAGCGATGGGGAACATATGAATCAAAAAGTACAAGATCACCTGGGGCAGTCTCGATAGGCTCCCATTGAAAGCCCGCAACCGCACTATCAGACAAGGTAAGATCTTCATTCATTTCGAGCGACTCATTTAGCCTCGATGTCTTTGCAATTTCTAAGCAGCCATTGTCTGTTGTGCCATGGTCAATACTCAACATCATGGTGACATGAAACCGTTGCCCGAAGGTGGTGAATGCTGGTGCATCCTGATGGGCAGAAAAGCCCTGGCCCCTCGGCAGTTTAAAGTTTACTTTTTCCTTGAATAGTACCGCTCGTTCCTTGAGTAGCAACGACAGCAGATTCAGGTTTGCATTCCCCTGCAGCAACTCTGCGTAAACGGGTTCATATTGCAAAAAATTTTCGATTCGGCACAGGGTACGCGGCTGACCACTGGCTCCCTCAAAATATTTCATCCACTTACCCGGCACTTCCGGTCTTGCCTGCAAGTCATCCGTCGCTGATGTGATTGATACCATCTCACCTTCACTGTACCAACTTTTGATACGCAGCCAACCAAAGCGGTCCCAGTGATCCAGTTGCGCATCAGAAACAGGCTCTCGGCAATGACGCGTCAACATCGCACGATAAAATTCGAGATTTGGCCTGTCGGCTTTCTGTTCTTTTGCTGCCTCATCCCAAGCACGAAGGCGCAATGCATCCCTGAACACGGGGCTGGCTTTAAAGCCGGATACCTCACGATCGCTCATCGGGCCGCCCTGATATTCCAGTGTCTTCCTGCTGGCCACCGACAACCTTGTCATGTATCCCGCCGTGGTCACTGCCAGGTAGCGTTTCGCGTCGACATGGGCGCCTACCAACGCCGCGATTTCCGGTAGCAAACCGATCGAGACCAAATATTCGGCACCCAACCTGTCGTGTTCTCGGGCACCCAGGCCTTCCATCTGCAAAGCCTTTGGGTTGCACCAGTGACCAACGTCGTGAAGCAGCGCCGCCAGCACCATTTGCTCACCGGCACCCGCCTTAATGGCAAGCCCCGCAGCCTGTAATCCATGTTCGAGTTGGCTTACGGGCTCGCCGACATAACCCATTTCTGCAAGGTTCTCGAGGGACTTCAACAGTGTAGTAGTACTCATGAGGGTATTTTACACAACCCACAGCCATCAACGATGAGTTCCAGCGGCAACGCGAATTATCTGACTTTCTGTCCGTCAGGAACCAAGGTATTCTTAATTTGCCTTAAACAACCCGCCGGGAAGCGAAGCGTTATGAGCCAGAAAATTGATCAGTTCCTGAGTGCTCAAAATGTCCCTGGCGTTGTTGCTCTAGGGACAACGGCAACGAATACCATTTACGAAGGCGCTTTCGGTATGACCAATACCGAGACAAAAAGCGCGATCAACATCGACACCCCTCATGCCATCATGTCGATGACGAAACCTATTACGTCTTTCGCCATCATGCAGTTGGTGGAGTCAGGCAAAATCGACCTTGATGCACCCGCCACGGATTACATTTCTAGATATCAAGGCCTGGTTGTATTGGATCAGGTTAACCTGGCAAACAAGTCATATACCACCGGGGCACTTGAAAGGAATTTCTCGATCCGCCACCTGCTCACCCATACCGCTGGGTTTGGTTATACCTTTTGCAATGACACACTTTATGGCCTTCGACCGGCAGCAGAAAAAGACGATTTCCCCCTGTTACATCAGCCTGGAGAGCTCTGGAGCTATGGCATTGCCACCAGGATTCTAGGAGAAATCGTAGCCAAGGTAACCGGCAAAGATCTTGGCAAGGCGCTAAAGCAAATGATCTTCGATCCACTGGAGATGCGGGCCACTGGTTTCGACACGAAGGAAAATCAGGCCTATCCTCACCATCGAAGCGAAAACGGCTGGACGCCCGCCAAACACTTTCCCAGTATTCCATTGGGTGACGGAGGGCTGATCTCAACAGTAAGGGACTACGGAAAATTCTTACGCTGTCTGCTGCAAAAGGGTGTTCCGCTCCTCCGTGAAACAACCTACCAATTAATGGTGACTAACCAGATTGGGGCGCTGACGATACAAACGCAACCGGCCGCAAACAAGGCTTTGACCCATCCGTTTCCAAAAGGTGCCGGTGTTGACAAATGGGGGCTGGGTTTCCAAATTCACACGACCCAGAATGAAGGTATGCGAAGCCCGGGTAGCTATAGCTGGTGCGGCCTGCTTAACACCTATTTCTGGGGTGACCCTGTCAGGCAGGTCGGAGGTATTGTGTTAATGCAGGCTTTGCCATTTTATGAACAGGTGTGCCTAGACACCCTTGATGGGTTTGAACGCCGCTTCTATGAGCTTGTCGACTAGCGCAGGTGCTCAACCCAGAAACGTGTGCCACCGGCGACACCTATTGGCATTAGTATCAGGTTCACAATAGGCACCGTTAACAGCAGATAGGCAGGCAATCCGAACATCAAAGCATCGAACCGCCTTGCACTCATACGTGAGCGCAAGGCTGCAAATGAAACATCGTTGTTGTCAGCAGCGTAGTCTGCGTAATGGATAGACATCATCCAAGCCCCGAACAATACCCAAAGAAGCGGCGCGACCATGTTGATAACCGGAATAATGGTGATCAACAGCAAGCCTAGCAACCTGGGTAATATATAGCGTAATTTAGCCAGCTCTCTTGCAACCGAGCGCGGCAATATTAACCAAGGGGATACGGTAGACTCTGGCGCAGAACCGGTCAGCACCTGCTCCACTTTCATC
>JABIVN010000563.1 GCA_018667205.1 Gammaproteobacteria bacterium
AAGAATCCGTATTATTGAACCATCTGGCGGACAGGCTTGTTCGTTATAAAATTCCCAAAACCATTGAGTTTTCTGATGAACCCCTGCGTGATGATGCGGGTAAACTGAGGAGAAAAGCTCTTCGTGAGGAGAGGCTGGAGAAATCATAAACGACTGGGTGTGAGTGAGACGTTATGAATGAACAAAAAATTATCAATCATCAGGCACCGCCGCCCAGATGGGTATTGAAATTGTTCACTAAAGTGAACGTAATCGTCTACAAATTGACCGGCGGGCGGTTCATGAACAAGCTGTCTGGCATGCCGATTCTGCTAGTTGAGATGAAGGGCGCCAGATCCGGAAAGAAGCGGACCATTCCGTTGATGTGCGTGCCTCATGGGGCTGGGTTCCTGCTGGTTGCGTCCCAAGGTGGCGCACCGAAACATCCGGTGTGGTTCTACAACTTGATCACTTATCCGGATGTTCGTATTACCTTCGGCGGTAAAACTAGTCCCATGCACGCGCGACGAGTACCGGACCACGAAAAGGCGCAGTTTTGGCCGGTCTGCTGTGAATATTATCCCCCATACCAGGACTATCAAACTCGGACGGATCGAAATATTCCCGTCTTTCTATGCGAGTATAGCGCGGTTTAAATCCCCGAATTAATAATAAGGTGAAAATAAATGACTGAAATTGTTCTTCAACCAACAGGTGACCAGGTTCGTGCATTTCGTGACAGGGAAACCGGTGAACCCATCTCCATGTTGAACCTGCTTAGGTTCAGAGAAAAAGCTGTTTATGAAGACGGTCGTGAGTCCGCGTTAAGCGGTGAGCAGGCCTATCACTTATATGGAAAGGCTTTTAAGGAAATCATGGAGCCTAAAGGCGCGCGCATCGTGTATTCGGGAGAGGTCAGAGGTTTTTTGATTGGCGAAGGAGAAGGCGCCTGGGATGCTGTCGCAGTGATCGAATACCCGTCAACTCAGGTGATGCTCGACATGTTCCGGAATGAGGAATATCAAAAGGCTCAGCAGCACCGCGCTGCCGGCCTTGTCGGTCAGATGCTGGTTGAATGTGGGCCGGGATTTAACTTCGGCTAGTGTGTGAAGGGAACGGCTGGATGCAAGCAAACCGAAAGGAAACACCAAAGATACCCCAGAGGTTTCGTAAAGATGACCACGAGCGGGCATTAACTAAAATGAAGCAATACAAGCAAAGCGCTAGAAGATTTTCAGTGAATAAAAAGGAAAGCGAAAAATAGTGAGCGCCTGAAGGTCAGGGGTCGGCCGAGGACGACGCCAATCAACCAGCTGAACTCTGCCTGATTTCACGCAGGGTTGTTGCATGCGCTTCACGGTCGATTCGATAGAAGCTAATGCAGATAATCGCAAGTGTCGTCATCACAAGGACGGCCGGGCCAAGTGCCCAGCCGAATCGTAGCACGGATTCGCTTGAGACATTAGCGGGGTCTGCACCTTGCGGAATGCCTGCGAAGTCTATGATCAGGCCGGCGAAGATAGCGCCGGAGCCGCCGATAGCCTTGCCGGCAAATGATGCCGCCGCATAGTAGATACCTTCCTGGCGTCGTTTATATCGTCGTTCATGTTCATCGGTCACGTCGGCGATCATGCTGGATGTTAGCGGTATCGCTGCACCAAGACCGATCCCGGAAATAGTCCCGCTGATGATGTAAAGAGGGGCAATGATCGGGTCACTATTGGGCGGTAGCAAATCCAGCAATCGAAGAATAATGACATAGGAGGTGAAGATCGCATACCAGCAGTGGCCAGCGATATAGAGGTGTTTCTTTTCCTTAAAAATAGTCGATAGAGGCCGAGTTAGTAGCGTGCCGCTGACGACACCAACGACACCGCCAGTAAAAAGGAAAGTCATCTGGTTGGGTGACAGTTCAAAAAAGTAGGTACCGGTATAGATGATGAGTGCCTGAACCATCCCCTGGCTCATGCCGGCAATGATCGATGCTGTCACGACGGCCGTAAACGACGGAATACTAAAGGCCTTAACAATGTCGTGGAGCATCGATCTCGGTGAAAAGCGATCTTCGGGACCCGGTTGCGGAAGGTTTTTTATCTGGCTGTGGGTGCCAAGGGCAGAGACCCAGACACCGATGACCATGATAAAAAAGCCGACCATAGCAAATGGCGGGTAGGCATCCGGGTTGAGCTGGCCATTGTCGTACTCTGCCGTTGAGCCAAAAAATATTATCGGTCCGCCAATCAGGACTGCAAACATGCCGAGCAACTGCAATACCATCCGGACAGAGGATAGAAGGGTTCTTTCGTCATAGTCACGGGTTAACTCTGCGCCCAGGGACATGTGGGGTACTGAGTAAAAAGTCATAAAGGTTCGGGTAGCAATAGAGAAAATCGTTAGCCACCAGAAAAGCCCCATTTCGGACATGCCGGCAGGGGGAGCAAACAGGAAATAAAAAGAGGCAGCAAAAGGGATGGCTGCTGCGTACATGTAGGGGTGTCTTCTTCCCCAGCGCGACCTTGTTGAATCAGAGAGGGCTCCCACCATCGGGTCGCTGACTGCATCGACGATAAGTGCCAGGAAAATGGCTATGCCAGACAGGGTTCCTGAAAGTCCCAGCACTTGATTGTAGTAAAAAAGCAGGAAAAACCCGAAGGCGGCAGATTTGATACCTTCCGGGAGTTGGCCGACGCCAAAGGCTATTCTTACTCGCCAGGGTACGGGAGTGTCATCAGTTTTCATTCAACCAGTTAATCGCGCTGCAGGCGAGGCAGGTAGTCCATAGGCTTCACGAAAAGCTTCACTCCGGTTAAGTGATCGCCACCGTATTTGTGCCGCCATCGTTCAGGAATATTTAACCCTAGGGTCATTCGGATAGATCCATTCTTCTCCCATGACCTGCTCAACTTGCAGTTCCGGTGGAATATTTTCGGCGCCAATGACACGATCGGTCTGCTGATTCCAGTGGTAGATCCTGGCTTCCTGGTAAGACAGTGGTACACCTTTAAAGCCATACGACTCCATAGACTTCTGAATCGCTTCGCCAAACTCTGTGTCTTCCAGCAACACTTTGTTCAGGCTTTCACCGTCATTCACCGTCCAATAATCCGGTCGCTCCCCATCGCCCCAGTCAGGTACCAATGTCCAGGTTTCGAACAGCGTCTGGTTGATGCTGATCGGCCAGAACAGCAATGGCGGTATAGCGCGATGGCTAAGTGGCGACACCCAATTCGGGAATATGCCATAGGACTGGGTGCAGGTGCGGCCTATCTCGCCTACCGTTTCGATTTCCGGTAAGTCCGGTAATTCGATGGAGCTGCTCTGATTCCCGTTTTTGGGTCTTGGTGCAACCATTCGACCATGCCCATTTGGGTAAAAGGTGTTTACGTTACGACGGTCATCCAGTGCCGGCGCGACGGTGCTGGGGTGGATGCTTTTTACGTGG
>JABIVN010000564.1 GCA_018667205.1 Gammaproteobacteria bacterium
ATCATCATGCAAGGGAAGCGCTAAGCTAGAAACAGTACTACCCGGATAAACACTGCTGTCTTCCCCCACATGCTGGTCACCAGACGCTCCCCCGGATTCTGCGTACGAGAGATATTCTTCATAACGGGCATCTGTAAAACAACTAGTTTCATCCTCATCCTCATCCTCATCTACCTCTAGCGCGGGCGACATTACAGCATCTGCCTGCATCTCGGGAAAAATACCTGGATGCGCGGTCACGTAGTTCAGATAGAACATCATCAGGTCATCTTCACCGGCCTCCAATAGCGCTTCGAAGGCTGTTATTTCGTCCTCGCCGTGACTTAGGATCTGATCGAAGTTCGTTGGAGACGTAGGGTGATTAAAAGCAACAACTGAAAACACATAATCGTCGAAGTTGGACCAATACTCCTCAGCAATGGCAAGGCGTTCAGTTTTATCCAACAACGGTGACATAAAATATTGTTCAGCCGCAAAAACATGCAGACAAGCGCCGCAACGGACAGCGCCATCGGCGATCAGTATTTGTGCTTCGGTAACCTTGAATGTCGCCTGGCAATCCGGGCACTGGGTAATCGCTTCGGTCAAATGCGCTTCCATACCAGACGAACCCAGCCATTCAATTCCGTTCGATCGACCAACTCGACCTGATTAATCTGGTCGACGTACGCTTGCACCACCCAGTCTGCCTGATCACTCATAATGCCGGATAGTATCAACAGCCCACCCGATGTCATTGTTTCTATTAACATCGGAGCCAGTTCAACCAACGGCTGCGCAAGTATATTGGCAAGCACGACTTCTGATGGCATGAGAGCAACACCGGGAAAGTGTGTGTCAACCGCCACCGAATTTCGTCTCGCGTTTTCAGCTGTAGCCGCCAATGCCTGGGGGTCGTTATCAATTCCAGTGACTTTCTTTGCGCCGAGTAACGCTGATGCGATACCCAGAATTCCTGAACCACACCCATAGTCGACAACATCAAGACCACCAACTTCGATAGCATCTAGGTACTCAAGGCATAACCTGGTCGTTTCATGGGTACCAGTACCGAAGGCCAGCCCGGGATCCAACTCTATAATCACCTTGCCATCGGGTTCTAGCGAGAACCCCGTTGGACAAACCCACAGCCTGCGACCAAATTGCATCGGTTTGAATCTCGACAACCATTCGCGTTCCCACGCCCGATCATCCAACCGCGCCACCTCTTCCAGCTTATAATTATCGCGGGCAAGCTCCATCGTCAGGTTTTCAACAGAAATATCACTTTCAAAAAGCCCTGTTACCATCACCTCGTCCCATAGGGGGTGCTCCCCGGGCGGTGGCTCGAAAATAGGCTTGTCCAACCCATCTTCTACGGTCACTGATACTGCGCCGTGATCCCAAAACCAAGCTTCCAATACATCAAGTCTACCTTTGGTTGACGACGCTGACACATTCATCCAATGCATTACTTCTCCATCCCTTCCAGGAAATGTGTGTCTAGTTCCCCTGATCTAAAGCGAGCATCACGGAGAATAAATCGCTGAAGATCTATGTTGGTCGAAACCGGCCCGATCACGAATTCGACCAGCGCCCGTTCCATTCGAGCGATACACTCAGCCCTATCGGATCCAGTTGAAATTACTTTGGCAAGCAGGGAATCATATTGATGGGGCACTATATACCCCGGGTACAGGTGTGAGTCCAACCGAATGCCGGGCCCACCAGGGGTACGGTACTGATTAACTGCCCCCGGTGCCGGTTGAAAATTCCTGTCTTCAGCATTAATCCTGCATTCCATCGCATGACCTGAAAAGCAGACGTCACTTTGCAGAAGCGACAAACGTCCGGTCGACGCAAAGGACAGCTGCAACTTAACCAGGTCTATTCCGGTGACAGACTCAGTAATCGGATGTTCCACCTGTATTCTTGTATTCATTTCTATGAAGTAAAAAGCACCGTCCTGAAACAGGAATTCCAGCGTTCCTGCATTCGAGTAGTTTAGTTCAGCAAGTGCACCACAACAGGATATTGCTAGCTCAGCAATTCGAGCACCCGGGATACCCGGCGGGGGTGTTTCTTCCAATAACTTCTGGTGCCGCCGTTGGATTGAACACTCTCTTGCACCAAAGTGAATAACCCGACCATTACCGTCTCCGAACACCTGTATCTCAATGTGTCTGGGCGCGTCGAGCCACTTTTCAATATAAACGCCACCGTTTCCGAAAAGTTGTTCGGCCTCGTTTCTCAACCCCTTAAACGTCGACCGAAGTGAAGCTTCATCATCAACAATCTGAATACCACGACCACCTCCCCCATGACTTGCCTTTAGCATCACGGGAAAACCAATGCGCTTGGCACAATCACAGGCGTCATCGACGCTGATCACTTCACCATCACTGCCGGGCAAAACAAGAATTCCCTTTGCAGTCATCGCTGCACGCGCCTTTGCCTTGTCCCCCATTAACTCGATATGGGTTGCCGCAGGCCCTATAAAGCATAGTCCAGCCGCCTCGACCTGAAGCGCGAAATGACTGCTTTCGGAAAGAAACCCATAGCCGGGATGAACGCCGTCGCAATGTCTGCTTAATGCTGCTGAAATGATTTGTGATTGATCAAGGTAGGAATGTTTACCGATGCAGACGGTGTCATCCGCAAGCGGCAAATGTACCGCACGACTGTCTGCCTGGGAATACGCCGCAACCGTTTCCAAGCCAAGCTCCTGACAGGCTCGCAGGATACGCAGGGCGATCTCGCCTCGGTTAGCGATCAGTACCCGTTTCATCCGCGGTTAACTGATCGTAAACAATGGCTGATCAAACTCGACGGGTTCTTCATTGCCAACAAGTATGGCCTCAATTTTTCCGGCCTGTTCTGCCTTTATCTGGTTCATCATTTTCATCGACTCAATGATACAAAGTGTCTCCCCTTCCCTCACCACGTCTCCGACCTCTACAAACGGAGGCGATGATGGCGAAGGTGCTAAGTAAAAAGTACCCACCATTGGCGCGCCAACAACATGCCCCATCAAAGGCTTGTCAACGGCGGGCTTCAGGCGATCAACCATAACATTATGCTCAGGTAGTTTGACGTCGGAGACAGGCACACCAAGACCACCTCTGCTTATCCGAACCGAATCATCCCCTTCCTTAATCTCGATCTCGCTGATATCTGATTCTTCCATCATCTCTATCAGCTTCTTTACCTTTCTAATATCCATTACTGACCCTCCAGGTAACTCACGGCATATTCAGCCGCAAACCTATAACCACTCGAACCCAGCCCTGTGATGCACCCCACCGCGATATCGGAAAGAAATGAGTGTTTCCTGAAATCTTCCCGACTGAATACGTTTGACAGGTGCACTTCGATGAAAGGGATCGACACACTTAACATCGCATCTCGAAGCGCGATGCTAGTATGCGTAAATGCGCCCGGATTGATGATAATGAATCCGGCTTTCCCCCTACCCGCGTGAACCAGGTCTATCAGTTCATGCTCAGCGTTGCTTTGACTCGACGAAAACAGGTAACCCGCATCTTTGACAATGCCACTGACCATTCCGCTGATATCCTCCAGCGTCTCATAGCCGTAGATCTCTGGCTCTCTTGTTCCCAGCAGGTTCAGGTTTGGTCCGTTTAACAACATAATCTCGGTCATTTCGGTTCTCTTCTCGATTTTTTAGATAAATTAGCGATTTTCGCCTCATTTTCCCTGATTTTTAGAAAAAAAAGCAAATTTACTTCGATGATTAAACCGAAGAATGACCAATAAGCTCGGGTTTCCAGCACTTTTGAGTCAGCTTACCATTTTGTCGGATTTATCTGCATTTTAGCCGAAGTTAAGCGCTTTTCTTGCGGCGGATAGCAAAAACCTTGGGCTGCACAACCCTGATAACGAACTTCAACCGCCTGCTCTGGCGGAAAAGTTGTGTGAAGCTCAATCAGTCCATCCAAGACCATCACCTCACCAAAAATTTCGTCCTGCCGAGTAACGCCCTGAGGCAGCTGGATAATCTGCGCTTTCCCGTCATGCAATACTTCAATTTTATCTCGATAGAGGAAATAACCTGGCATCACTTGCCAAAACATTTTGATACCAGAACCTTCTACGTAGCTCCCAAACCGAAAGGCTTCGTCAACCGTCAGCATTAGGGGTTCCTGCTCGAAATTGCTGTGGCCAAGCTGGCTATTAATGACCAACTCAGCGCGGCAACTCCACGACAGCAGGACCAGAATAAAAAGCAAAAACGGTTTCAGGGTTTGTTTCACAAGGTTCTCGTGCTTCAATTAGCAATTCATATAAAGGCCTACACTACCATTGTGAACCACTATCTCGTCTTAAGTTTCGTCTTTGCGGTATTTATTTCCGGTTGTACGGCAATGCCAGACGTAGAACCGCCACCTGTTGATTCGACAAAAGTGACAATTCAGCAATTGCTGTCTGCCGCCGACGCCGCAATGGAGCTAAATCGGCTGACAACGCCCTCGGATGACAATGCACTCGACCGCTATGAACAGGTTTTAACGCTAAACCCGTCGAACACCCTGGCGATCGCTGGCATCAATCGTATTGTAGAAAGGTACCTTGTCTGGGCACTTGACCTAACCGAGAAGTCCAACCTTAAAAAAGCCAGATATTTCGTTTCATTGGCGGATGAAATAGATCCGAACCACCCTAATATCGAGCCCGTGGTCAACAAAATCAATGACCAGGAAGAAAAGGTTTTCAGGATCTTTAAACTTGACGCAACCTCCGTGCGTGATCAAACAATCGATCCTAACGTGCTTGCAGAGATCGCCGCCAAAATTCAGCGCGATCGCGCTTTTATTACCATCCGGGCGCCAGACGACCGGAGCGGCCGTTGGCTCTATCAGGAACTCAACCGCCAGGTAGAGTTCAGAATAGAAGCAACGTTCGAGAGAAGCAGTAATGCATCAGTCTCGCTGACGCAGTGACCGGTGCCTGATCGTGTTTATCCTCGACCAGAGTCGAATTACCAACTTCTGAGTTTCTGGGCCTGGGAATAAGGGTTACCATTGGCCTAACGAACAAAGGAATACGAACGTGAGCAAATTAGAAGACAGCATCGCAAACGCAAAAGAAACCGTTAGCGACACGCTCGAGGTTTCTACGTTTTCACAAAACCTTTTACGTGGCACCGCCATCACCATCGTCGTTCTTGTCGTGCTATTAAGCTCGTTAGCGTTTTACTGGGACCATGAACCAGACATGTTTAATGTCGGCCAGGTGACAGCTCAACAGATCAGCGAGCTCAAAACTAAAAGCGTTACCGGTAGCACCACCGTTGCCACCATGATCACTATGGCAGACGTGCTCCTCTACAAACGAGGTGGCTATCTGTACAACGACATTATCTTACCCAGCGTGCTGATGGATAATGTTCCCAACTGGGAGTTCGGCGTGCTAGTGCAGGTGAGAGATATGGCACGGACCCTAAGAAACAATCTCAGCAGGTCTCAGTCCCAGTCTACTGAAGACGCCGATCTGGTAAAAGCCGAAGGGCAGTTCTACTTTGACAATAATTCCTGGGTGTTGCCAGAAACCGAATCCGAGTACCAAAAAGGAACTGAAGCTCTGAAGCAATACTTGTTTCGACTTGGTGACCAGCAACAGCAGGGCGCACAGTTTTATGCTCGTGCAGACAACCTAAGAACCTGGCTATCAGAGGTGGAAACTCGTCTTGGCAGCTTATCCCAGCGTCTTTCCGCAAGCGTCGGCAAGCGCCAATTGGATACATCACTGGCGGGGGATGCCGCTGCGACCCAATCAACCTATTCCGCCACAG
>JABIVN010000565.1 GCA_018667205.1 Gammaproteobacteria bacterium
ACCCGAGGTTCATTAACGCGATGTTCGCAGACTACGAAATCGGCTAACGCATGGGGGGTAAAGCCCCCCCCAAAAAAGAAATAAAAAAATTCCCATTTGGCGCAGCATTAATTTAGTAACGAATTATTACCTTTCCGGTATTCTTCCCGCTGTGCAAAAATTCGACGGCATTAACCGCGTCACCTACCCCTTCAAATATTTCTGGGTCTATGACGGGGTCCAATTCCCCATTGGCAACCAGATTTACCAGATATTGCAATTGCCCTGGCAGTTCTTCAGGCCAATGTGCGAATAGAAACGCTTTTATTGAAGCCGACTTCCACAATAATTTGTGATAAATCCTGGGCGCAGTGTGCTCCTGTGGACCACTCGTATATTCAGAAACGAAACCGCAGATCAGGATCCTGCCTCTAAGGGCAATATTGTCAACGCATGCATCGAAAGTCTCTTGACCGACCTGTTCAAAAACGAGGTCGATGCCATTCGGATATTCAGTGGATAAAACCTTACCGAGGTCTTCGTCCCGGTAAATTACAACCCTGTCACAACCTAGCTTGTTTAAAGACTCAGCTTTTTCTGCGGTACTGCACGTACCGATGACGTGACAACCCGCTAACTTGGCTAACTGAATACACCAGGAGCCAACACCTCCGGCAGCTGCCGTTACCAACACTGTTTCACCCGCTTTCATCTCGCCTACGACGTTCAACCCAACCGTGGCTGTCATGCCCGCGACTGCACAACCCATTATAGCCGGAGTACACTCAGGCACTTTCGTGAAAAAGCTGACATCGCGGCAAAGTAGCTCACTGTATGCGCTACCCAACTCCGGGCTCACGGCAAAGTCACCAAGCACAAACTCTGTAACCTCTGCCCCAATACCGATCACTTCACCGATTGACTCGCACCCCAGGTCAAACGGGAAATCGCCGTCCGAAAAATAGACACCTCCGGAAATGTTAACGTCGGAAGCGTTTACACCACCATATTTATTTTTGAGCAACACTTCTCTAGGCCCTGGCGTCGGTACTTCGACTTCGATGATCTCTCCTGCGTCTCGAAAGTCACGAGTGTATTTATTAGCAACAAGTTTTTTATAAGTTTCTTTCATTTTTTTGCCTTAGGATTAGCGTACCGAGCATCGGGTTAATAAATTTTGAGCCTAGCAGTTCGTCTCAACGCTCCTTACTCCATCATCTAACTACAAAAAAATCGTGAAAACATCCAAAATAAATTTGACTGCGGTAACTTGTACACCCTTATGAATAACCCGGTATTATCAAATGACCTCGACTGCACTCCGCGCCACATTAGCGATACACTTTACGAACCACAGTCTAGAAAAACTACATGGAGAGTCGCTATGTATGGTAATCGACACATCACACTTTGGTTTGCTCTGATACTTTGGCTGGCGAGCAACAACGCTTTGGCAGAGATCGCGGAATCCTATAAATGTAAGTTAAATCCAGGCATCACGCGAGACGAACTTCTCCAGGTTGGCGAGGACTATTTAGCGATTCAAAACGACGCTCAATACCACGACTTTCAGTTAACCATACTTTTCCCGAAATACGGCGCGGACACCTCGAGCGGGACCTTCTATTGGAATGGCGTATCTCCTAACATCGAAAGGCTAGAGGCTGCTGTTGCTATCTGGGAAAGTGCAGAAAATAAGGCTGTGCTGGAACGTTGGGTCAAAGTCGTTCAAGACTGCGAAAGCGCCACCCTGTTCGAGTCCATCACCATCGCTCAAAAAGTGAAATAATAGATCTTCTGGTGCCGACCGCACTAAATCTAATCGATTAACGCTGCTCAGTGCTTAAACCTGAGGATGATACTTTCTAGCCGGAGACCCTCAGGTCAAGCACGTTTTGGCCTTGCTTGTTAGCTTGCCGCAGCAGCTTCACCTTCTGCTATCAGTCGGTCGATCAGCCTGTGGTGCAAGCGAAGCCGCATTTCCTGATAATGCGCGAACTCAACTTTTCCAGTGCCGCTGGCACGAAGGCCCTTTTGAACCCAGGGCAAATTGATCGCATCCTGCTCAAAAACGACCGCCAGACCCTCGCCCATCGTTTCCCCGGCCAGCGTTACCGGTTCATCAAAATCCAGATGCATAATGGGTACAGGCTTGGGCCGCGGTCCATCCTTGGGTACCGGTCGAAGGATAACGATATCCATAATAGAGCTTTCAGGATCTAAACCGTTGGGCCGAAAACGATAGACAGTATTCTGATAGAAACCACCCCAAAAACTCATCGACGGTGCAACGTTGTACATCAATGAATCTGTAAACTCGGCGTCGCCAGCATCACTGTAATCTACTCCCGTGACTGCTGATAATTGCTCACGCATAATCTGAGCTGCATAGGCTCGGGCACTCATGCCCTCGGGCACTAACAACCTTGAGTCATTATCGACATCATGCTGGCCAGAGCCAAAGAAGGCGTCAAAGATTTCCTGTGGGCTTAAGGACTCTTCCACATGCGGGCTTTGCACTCCATGGGCACATATTTGTCGACCGACATACTCGCTTGGATGATCGTATTGCGTGTTAATGTCGGCGGTCATTGGCAATCCTTGCGGGTGCGTACCAACAACATGATGGGTTTCCATGAAGGCTTCTGTGGTAGCCTTCCAGTTGGCTCGTATCTTCTTGCTGACATGAACCGCCTTATAACGGTCTTCAAGTGCATACCGTGAAAAGTGTTCTGGAATAGGTCCGAGAACCTCCTCCAAAGAGGGCGCATTATGGTCCATGTTTATGAAAATAAACCCGCCCCAGGTTGAAACTCGAACTTCGGGCAGGCTGTTGTCGCTTTCCTCCCACTGAGGGGCATCCCAGGCAAAAGGATTGACTTTTAATGAGCCATCCAAATTCCATGCCATGCCATGGAATGGGCAGCGGAACGCTTTTGCACCAGCACCGTCACACTCAACCAATTGACGCCCACGATGAAGGCATGAATTATAAAATGCTTTTATCTCGTTATTACTGGCGCGGACGATTAGAAACGAATAGCCCGCAACATCGAACACAACATGATCACCGGTCTCTGGAATCTCTTCTTCCCTAGCGGCCCACTGCCATACACGCGGCCAGACATAGTCGACTTCTTTTTGGAAAAACTCGGGGTCGTAATAACGCGAAGTGTCGTAGGACTCCAACATCTCTGGCGGATTGACACCTTCGCGATAAAAATCGGGAGAACCCACTGCGTCAGAGTCTAGTATGTCCTCATAACTTTCAGCAGGGTGCCGTCCTGGTGTGAATGAAGTTTCCTGGTTTGTCATTTTTTGCCCCTCGTTCTTTTTTGTTCCAGATTGGATTGTAAGTCTTCTTTTCTGACTAGAGTAAACCACATAAGTTGTTTTGAGCGCAGGAGGCGTTAATCAAGGCACTGTATAGACCCTGCCTAGCCTAGCCTGCCGATAATAGCTTCAACAGCATTGCATTGAAATGTCGGTTCAGGTGTTTTTTCGCGGCCAATAATTTGCTAGTTTTTAGACGG
>JABIVN010000566.1 GCA_018667205.1 Gammaproteobacteria bacterium
ATATACGATCCTCAGGAACGTCGGCCAGTCTGGCATGGCCGGGCAACCGGACGAATAACAAAGAAGATGGAAGAGAACCCAGAGCAAACACTAGAGAAAGTACTAGGTAATATTTTTGCGGCTTTTCCTCCGAGCAGTTAGTCGGAGGTAGTCATTTCCCCGTCAGCCAAGTTGAAATAGTGGGCTGTGCGGGGTCAAAAAATGCGGTTTGAGCCTACCCCTCATAGGGGTATCCGGATCATCCGCCGACAGCCTAAGGGGCCACAACCTTTCACAAGGGAATAGTCTAGCGACGTTTTGTTAAGCCCTTTTTTACGGCGAGTCTGCAACGCCAAGAGTAGAACCAAATAAGTACCGTGAAGGTGCCAAGCAAGTATCCACCCGGATTGTCGGTTAACGGCCTCAAGAAACGATCGTAGCGGCTTAACCATCGATCGCCTTCGTTTCTTCTCAGGTGGAAGGGCAAACCGGCCTGCCATAGGTTTTTAGTGGCGTATCTACCGATAAGAAAAAATTGAACGAGGCCTTTGAATACCCCCTGGTGGAAAATGGCATCGTGTGTCAGTTGAAAGAGGGGTAAGAGATTGAGCGTCCCATCCGATTTGTTGTCTCGATAGGCCTCGCTGGCCCCGCTGAAAAAGTATTCACTCTGCAGATGAAACATCGCCATAATTAGAGCGTTTAGGATGAGTCGCTCTTCAAGGCCTTCCTGTTCAAAACGTCTTGCGCTGGTGTAAAGCGTGGAAGGAAGTGTTTTGAATTGACCATAATCCGCAAACCGCGCTGCAAACTCCTTGTCTTCCAGAAAGTGGTATCGCTCTGAGAACCCCCCCATTAGGCTGAAATCACTGCTGCAAATGAGCAGCCCCTGATCGCCACTAAAGGTTCCTTCCCTGTTAAGTTGCGTCTTATACTCGAATAAACGCAGACGCTCCCTGACCTCAACGTTGTCAGTTTCAAAACGTAGCCTAAAGTGTCCTGCGGTTCGTCTTTCGGCTTGCTCGATCCATGAAAACGACTCGGATAGCTGGCATCCGTGTTCTAGCCGACTGTCTGCATGTAGGAACAGCAGGTATTCTCCGGTTGCCTCGGCAGCGCCGGCATTTTGCTGGCGGCCTCGTCCTCGTCCGGAAAAGATGACCCTTGCGCCGTATTCCGCGGCGCGCAAAGTAGTATTGTCTATAGAGCCGCCATCAACGACGATTATTTCGAGGCTGATATTTTTTTGTTCGATTAACTGGCCAAGCAGTCTGGCCAGGTTATCTTCTTCGTTCAGGCACGGGATAATGACACTAATCATAAAGACCTATTGCTCAAGCTGAAGCCGGTAGGGCGTAGACAAGCCGGCGCGCGCGGCTTCCAGTATCGCGACATTAACGTAGGTCTGTTTGGCGATGGACAAAATTTCTTTATAAGCAGTTATAGCCTTGGCGCGGCGGTTATCCAAGTCGTGCAATTGCGCGTCCGTTAGAATATACCAAGCAACACTCCAGCCCGGGAGTTCGTTCCTTGTGCCACGAAAGACATCGTCAATTTCGGTAAATGTGTTTCTCGCCAGTTCAGTTTCTCCGCGTCCTAGATGGGCCCGGACCTTCCAAATTTTGGTAAGGCTTAGCTCTGGTTCAACCAAATTTGTGCTGTTATTTAAATATTCAGAAATGGTGCGTAAGGTCCCGTTGTAATCATTCATGCTGATTAAGAGGGAAATAAGCCTTAATTGGAAGCGAGCGTTATCAGGGTAAAGCGTTACCAGTCGTTGAAGTTGAATGCTGGCTTCTGGTCTTAGTTCCGGTACCTCCAGCAGTAGAATACTGTAGATGTAGCGAGCCACATCTTTATATTGATCGCCATCGGCGATGACCTCTAGTAGGTAGGGAAGGCTCCTCTCGGAATTACCCTTCGGGATAAACCACAAAACCTTGCTAAACATTTTTATGAAGGGGGGCAGGTTGTCGGCGACATGATAACCAACGCCTAGGTGCATTTTAGCGTCTATCAGGGAAGGGTCTATTGACAGAGCCGTTTCCAGATAGTCAATGCTCGCAGACCCTCGTTTCCCTGCCTGATAGTAGTTTCCTCTTAATGCGTGATAAAAAGAAAGGACAAAGTTAGCCTGACCACAATAGTAGTTGGCTGTTGCTCCGATTTCCTCTTGGTCAAGACGTGGTTCACACCATTCAAGGGTTTGCGTGGCGTGTTTAACTAGCGCCTCGTCATACTTTGTCTGGGTCTCATCCCATGTCAGTTGGGTGATGATGGTGTTTAGTGCGAACACATGACCCGCGGGCTGAGTGTAACCCTCTATAAGTTTGTTCTCGATGATCTTAGCTGAGCTAAAATCGCCGGACAGGCGCAGACGTGTACCCTCCTTCTCCAGTGCGTGCATAACTTCATCACCAAGCGCAGAAGAACAGGCCAAAGTGATCGCTAAAAATAATGACGTGCAAGAAACTATATTCATATAGCGCATTGTAACTTCTTCAGATCAATCGGTGGTGGGATTCTCGAGTTTTCAGTTAGCGTGGCTGGATCAAATATTCTCTACGCAAGAGGCGACGTAAATGTTTACGGAATCATCGGGCGCTTCAAGCGATTGCGCCGAGGGGCTGGTTGAGTCGTTTGGCATTGAGTTTCCCAATGACGATCCCAACGCCATACCGGCCATAAATAGCCAATGCGAAAGAAATGAGCCTGGAAAGCAATGTTCCTGGATAGCAATGTTCCTGGAAAACAATGTGCG
Organism: Gammaproteobacteria bacterium; assembly: GCA_018667205.1. GTDB lineage: Bacteria > Pseudomonadota > Gammaproteobacteria > Pseudomonadales > Azotimanducaceae > UBA9659. The sequence goes on from JABIVN010000566.1 coordinate 2,741, forward strand.
TGGAAAGAAATGTGCCTGGTATGTATGTTTTTGGCGCCTTGGTTGGTTACCCGCTAATCAAGAACGCCGTGAATCAGAGCTATGAGGTGAACAAAGATCTGGAGATGATGCCCTAACGTATTCCCGTCTTCGAATACATTCGGGCGTGGACAACTTTTTTGGCGAGATAGTTTTTGCGTCAAGAAGGCAGTGAGGCCGGCGCACCGGTCCGCTGCGTCATCCAAAGATAGTAGGCAGACGGTTCACGCCTTTTGCAGCTGACGTCGATACCAATAGCCAGCAATCGAGAGGTGCTGATCGAGCGGTGACGGGGACGGTGACTGAAACCTGACAACCAACAATATGCCGCGTCTTATGGCAAAATCGGCGGTTCCTATTCTTATACTTAGCCGTATGCCATGACTGAAGCGCTCGTCACACCCCAGCCTATCAATATCGGTTTTATTGAAACGCTCAAGTTTATCAAGCAAAGCTACAATCACCCGCTTGAACACAGTCAACATCTTCGCGAGCGATTCGGGGATGTTGTTATGCAACGAGCGGGACGTGTGAACATCGTGCATTTGTTTGGCGCGGACGCAGCGCAACTATGTCTTACGAACCCTGACCAAACTTTCTCGAACAAGAAGGCGTGGGACATGATTATTGGTCGTATTTTCCCTAACGGTTTGATGCTTCGTGATGGAGTCGATCACCGATACCATCGACGACTCATGCAGGCCGGGTTCAAAAGTAAGGCGATGCAGGGCTATTTGACACAAATGATCC
>JABIVN010000567.1 GCA_018667205.1 Gammaproteobacteria bacterium
CGCTTACCAAATAAGGACCCGCCTACTTTTTTTTCTTGGCGTTTTTGCGCTTGCGGCGCTGGTTGCGAGCATCTTTAAATTTGTCGTCGCTCGCCGCTTTGAATGCTGCTTGAACCTTTTTTAGCTTGGCTTCTTTCCTGGCAAGCACATGACGGTTACCCGCGTTGGAAAAAGAAACCACTTCACCAGCTTTTTCATCTTTCATATTCTGCAATCCATAATCAATTCAGGACAGTTTTTTGTCGCTTTTAAAAATCTATAATCATTTTAGGACAAGTTTTCAGGACCCTACTTTGAGAGGCGTCTAGCCTCTAGAAATCCAACAACGCTATGCTACACTTCGCTCGAATTTACCGAGCATGGACCCAGTGTTTAGATATCGCGCAGACCAACTTCCAGTTTTTCTTATTTTGTCACTGACCTTGTTAGACCTGATCGTCTACTTCACCGCAGAAAACATTTGGCTGCTACTATCATATTTTATTCTAACAATTATTCCTAAAGGGTGTATCTGCGCCTGGAACCACCACCACCAACACACCAAGACATTCCATTGGACGCCCCTTAACAGAATTTTGGAACTCAGTTACGGGCTACACACCGGCGTGACAACAAATCAATGGTTACTACATCACGTTTTTGGCCACCATCACAATTACCTAGACCAGGGTATTGATGAGAGTCGCTGGCAAAGAGCAGATGGTTCAAAAATGAATGAACTTGAATACACCTTAGCCGTTGCAGCGACAGCCTATCCACGAGCCTGGAAAGTAGGGAAAAAACATCCTAAACATTTACGCACACATTTAATCTACACAGCGTTGACACTCACCATTGCAATATCGTTAGTCGCGGCCAACCCCCTGCAGGGCTTCATGGTTTTCGCTCTTCCTATGCTCACAGGCCTGTTGATCACGGCGTGGGCCACCTACGATCATCATGCGGGCCTGGACTCGGAGGACGACTTCACCGCTTCTTACAACACAATGAATTCGGCTTACAATTTGGTCACGGGCAACCTTGGCTACCACACGGCGCATCACCACAAGCAGGGCGTGCACTGGTCCGAACTTCCTGCATTACACCAGACTATCAAACATCGCATACCAGCAGAGCTGTACCGTTCTTCAATGTGGGACTTACTGAACTATGTACCATTCATCAAGGGCTTTATCAGGATAGATATACCTTGATAAATCCCTGACAAACCCCTGATCACACCCTGATCACACTCTGATCACACTCTGAGTAAACCCTGAGTACACACTCTTAGTAAACACTCTTTTTTGTAAACACCCCGAACAACCCGTCCTCACGTCTCTGCAAAGACGCTAACTTCCGGCGGGCCTTCTTGCACTGCCAACACGCAAACCATCATCGGACAACAGCAGACTTGGCAATCCTCGATATACTCCTGGTCTGCTGAAGGGTCGACCACCAACTCGATCATTTCACCGCAATGTGGACAATAGGTCTTGTGAGTATCAAGGTACATGCTCGTCATTATACCTGCGTATCAGTAAACGCAACCTACACGGCCAATGGAGCAAATTTATGAGTCAATTACGATCTGATGCCAACCGCTGTTTCGTTTGCGGGCCTGGCAATCCAATTGGGCTACAACTGGCGTTCAGACTTGAGGAGGATATTTGCCACAGTGAATTCACACCCGGCGCCGATCATTGCGGATACGACAACGTGACACATGGCGGTATTGTGTTTAGTGCACTTGATGACGTCATGGCGAACTGGCTATTCCTTAAGGGTTTCAAGGCATTCACCGCTAAATGCGATATTCGATATCGAGACGCACTACCGATTGGCGCCAAGGTTCGACTTGAAGGACACTGCATAAAACAAAAAGCACGATTAACGCAGATGAAGGGATTGATGATTCGGCACGACACCAACGAGGTCGTCGCCGAGACCGAAGCCGCTTTCATGATGATTCCTGATTAGTCCGGCCTGGCAATCGCCTCAGACAGCAAACCCACTGATACAGCATATTTGTCAGCGCAGTTGTAATTCAGGATTGCACGATAGTTCCCTCCGACTAGGTATCCCGAGCTTGCGCCTGCTTCAGGCGACACCAGCGCATAAAGCTGGTCAGTCAATTGACCGCCAGGAACCACGCCCTTGGCCTGCCAGCTGGGAATCGACATTTTGCGAGAATGGCGCTTAAGGGCCCGGCAACCTGGCTCAACATTCAGGGGCTTCAAGCTGGCAAAATCAAGGTTGTTAAACGATACCGGGCTTCCCCAACCGGCCCCCCTTTTCCAGCCAGCCTTATTCAGGTAGTTAGCGATAGAGGCAAAGACATCCGCCTTATTGGACCAGATGTCCTTCCGACCGTCTCCATCGTGATCGACCGCAAATTCCAGAAAACTGCTCGGCATGAACTGGCTTTGCCCCATCGCTCCAGCCCACGCACCTACAAATGCCTCAGGCGCAATATGTTGCTCATCAAGAATTTGTAGCGCTTTACGGAGTTCCGCGGTAAAAAACGCAGCTCTGCGCTGATCATACCCCAGGGTTGCGAGAGACCGAATGATGCTGTGATTCCCCTGATAGCGACCAAAATTTGTCTCCAAACCCCAAAAGGCAACAATATACTCTGGATCCACATCGTATAAATCAGCTATCTCATCAAGCAAAATCTGATGCAGCCTAAACAGCTTGCGACCTTCTTGTTTTTTGAAGCTCGTCACTCGCGCAGTCAGGTACTCGTCAAACGTCTGCACAAACTCAGGCTGTTTCCGATCGTAGCCTATGACACGCTCGTCGCGCGTTAGCCCCTTGAACGCGCCATCTACCGTCTCTGATGCTATCCCGTTCAGGATTGCTGTCGATCGCACCTTTGCCAGGTAATCATCAAAACTACCGGCGTCGCCCGCTACCGCACCCTGACTAATCATTATTGCCACAAGTGATGCTAGCGAAACCCAAAATACCCGTGCAAGGCGATGCTGCTGCAAACCCATGATAGACTTCATTTTTTCTCCTTACTCATGCAAACGGTCTCATGCAAACTGCCTCAAACACACAGGCCAAACTATGGCGACGACTAGCGGCCATGCTGTACGACTCATTTCTGGTCATTGCCCTTTGGCTCATTACAACGGCGCTTATGATCGCTTTCTTTAATAACGGTAAAATTATCGCAGGGCCATCCTTCCAGCTATTCCTTTATCTTGAAGCTGGCGCGTTTTATGCCTACTTTTGGCACATTAAGGGACAGACCCTCGGCATGCAGGTCTGGAAAATCCGCACTATCAACGATACTGGGCAAATATTAACCCTAGGTGAATGTGCTGTAAGATTTTTCTTCGCCACTTTCTCAGCGATGTTCCTTGGACTTGGCTTTATCTGGATCTTATTCGACAGAGAGAACCTGGCCTGGCACGACCGCGCGTCGGGAACCCGGGTCATCTTTCTGGGAAGCGACCCCTACCGAAAATAAACCAGCGACGACTAGCGCCACTAACGGAAAAGCATTGGCAACTTGTTAAGCTTTTCGCCCATCCAATCAAGCCTGTACATTAAAAACGTCGTGCCAAGGGCTAAGCCATGAATCCACCAAAGGCCAAAATCCAGCGGAATGGCGCCTTTCTCCAACGCAGTCCTGGCGCCTGACAACGTAAGAATATAGACAAAGCAAAGAATCATCGCGGGGACCAGACGCGTAAACCGTCCTTGCCGCGGATTTACCCGAGCAAGGGGTATTGCCAGCAGAGCAATAACAGGTATCAATAGAACAACCCCTACGCGCCAATGAAGCTCCGATACAGCGCTGGCATCTGTTGCACCGAACAACGCTAATGTTGGTATAGCCGTACGGCGTTTTTTACGCTTGATGGACCCACCACTATCCACCAACTGACCGTATTCTTCGTAGTCTATGGACTGGAAATTCTTTTCTCCGGGTTTGCCTTGATATCGCCTACCGTTATTTAGCACCAGGAACCGTCTACCCGCACCATCAACCTGAGTCCTGCCGCTATCAGCGATCACCGTCACCGCTTGCCTGGGCTCATTACCGGCCGTCTCTTTGTACTCGTTAATGAATACTCCCGCCAATTCCCCCTTGTCCGAGAGGCCTTCCGTATAGGTTACCCGCTTGCCTGAAGTCAGCATTTGGAAGCGACCAGGGATAAGCGTATCGAATTCCGTCAGCTTGCTCTGATCACCCAGCAGTATTTCGACCTGCCGCTCACCCATCGGTTTAAGCCACAGAGAGATCATCGCCGTCATCACCATCACCACCAGAGACGTTAGCAGCGTCATCTGAATCAGCCGTCCGGTACTCATTCCACACGCCTGAAGAACAATCATTTCACTATCGACGTGCATCCGACCATGCACCAGCATAATAGACAGGAAGTAACTGACCGGAATAATCAATTCAAGAAAACCGGGCAGCCTATAGGCCATCACAGCAAACAGCACTTCGCGGGACATGAGGCCCGCGGCCGCATTCTCTAAATAACCACTGAATCGCCAACCCATAGAAATCACCAACACAATGCCAGTAACAGCAAACATCGTGATAAATATTTCACGGGCAAAATAGCGTAAAAGAATCACTTTAAGTGACCGGACATTCTATACTCTTCATTTTAGGGCAATAGCCCACGTTATATTAGGGCAATAGCCCTCGCGAAAAACCTCAGGAGTCTCTATGAAGTATGGCACACACACGGGTAATGCCGTAAAAGCCAAATCGCAATGCGCCATCGTTGGCGTCTACGAAAACTGCCAGTTATCCCCCTCTGCTATGTTGCTGGACCAAGCGAGCAAAGGCTATCTGAAAAAGGTCCTGAAACGCGGTGACATTAGCGGTAAAATTCATCAGACACTAATACTTCATGATGTACCCGATATCGGTGCCGTCCGAGTACTTTTGGTAGGACTTGGTAAAAAAAAGGCCATGACTAGCGCAAAGTATGCGGGCATAGCAAAAACCGTTATCGGCAAAATAAAAGCTATCTCATCCCGAACCAACCTATGCTGCCTGCTTGAAGTGGATGTCCCAGACCGGGACATTGATTGGAAAACTCGCAGAATTATCGAATCCTTCGAGGCCGGTTTGTATTCGTTTACGGAAATGAAGGGTAAACCGCCAGAGAAGACGGATGCCATCGAGTCGGTGGATCTGCTCGTCAACGACAAATCCGAACTGAAAGCAGTCACCGGCGCAATCGCAGTCGGTAACGCATTGACTGCGGGTATCAACTCCTCGAAGAGACTGGGCAACCTGCCAGGAAATGTCTGCACACCGACCTATCTCGCGGAGCAGGCGAAGCGACTTGCCAAAGATTATTTATCTATCACAACGAAGGTTATCGAAGAAAAAGAGATAGAGAAACTCGGCATGGGCGCGTTTATGTCCGTTACCCAAGGCAGCGTGCAACCCGGCAAGTTAATCGTGATTACCCACAAGGGCGGCAAAGCAAAAGAGGCACCCCATGTGCTGGTTGGCAAAGGGATTACCTTCGACACGGGTGGTATTTCACTGAAACCAGGCGGTGGCATGCACGAGATGATCTGGGATATGTGCGGCGCAGCCTGTGTATTTGGAACCATGCTCGCGATCGCCGAACAGGGGCTTGCCATGAACGTTATTGGCGTGATCGCAGCAGCAGAAAATATGCCGTCAGGCGATGCTTCAAGGCCAGGGGACATCGTAAAAACCATGTCCGGGCAAACAGTAGAAATCCTGAACACAGACGCCGAAGGCCGGCTTGTCTTATGCGACGCACTGACCTACATAGACAAGTTCAATCCCAAGACCGTGATCGATGTCGCAACGCTGACGGGCGCCTGCATCGTCGCTTTGGGTTCCCATGCCTCAGCAATGTACGCCAATGATGATGGTGTCGCGGCGGACCTTACCAAGGCAGGCGAGGACTCGCTGGACCGGGTCTGGCGAATGCCTTTATGGGATGACTATCAGGTGCAGATCAACAGCCCATTTGCAGACATGGCAAATATTGGTGGTCGCGAGGCCGGGAGCATTACAGCGGCCTGTTTCCTTGCGCGCTTTACCAAAAAGTATCGCTGGGCACATCTTGATGTCGCCGGTTCCGCATTCAAGGGATCCGGCCCGTCAAAAGGCTCAACCGGCAGGCCCGTCAGTTTGCTCTTTGAATACCTAAACAACCTTGCAGCCTGAACCCGACCCGTTGAGACCAGGAAAGGCGACTTTTGACTAGAATCGATTTTTATCAGACATCAGGCGACGAGCATGCTTTTGCTTGTCGGCTGATTGATCTGGTTTACAGGAAGGGCCACCGAATTTATGTACACACCGCGACCGAAGAACAGGCCAAGATCCTGAACGAGCAGTTGTGGACCTTTAAGGAAGATAGTTACGTGCCGCATTCGCTGCATTCAGAGGCAATAGACGTTCCCATCAAGATTGGCTTCGATCATGAGCCTGAAGAACACCAGGACGTGCTAATTAACCTTTCCGGTCAGATTCCGCATTTCTTCTCCAGGTTCGACCGGGTTGCAGAGGTCGTTCCCGTCGACCAAAATAGTCGAAAATCCGCCCGTGAGAACTACGCGTATTACAAAGAACGCGGTTATGTTCTGAACTACCACGAAATTAACTGATACAGGAAAAAAGGCCGACCTGCGATATATGGAAGACGACGAGAACAAACCTGGCGTTACCCAGATCCCATTGATTCACGACCTGGCAACTGTCTCATCGCTGCTTTTAAAAACACCAGACAGACACCCGAGGCCGTCTCAACACTCGTACAAAAAGAAACGCCAACATCCTCCTGGATATGATCCAGACACCGTTGATCTATTTAAGGACATTCTTGGCACTGTTGCATTTGCCAATGAAGACGGCCGAAGCACCCCGAAACGGGACAGCACACAGAAGACCTGCGACACTAGCAATGAGTTTGACGAGCGCCTTCGAGCAACACTGAGTGATGAGTTGAAAACCATTCTGAAACACCTGAAAGACCAGCACGAGACTTGAACATGGACTACATCATCACCCTATCGTGCCCAGACAAACCCGGCCTGGTGCTGGCTGTGTCAAGTTGGCTGGTAGCCAATACGTGTAACATTCTGGACAGCGATCAGTTTCGAGACGGCTCCAATAATACATTCTTTATGAGGATTCACTTCGAGGGGGAAGCCAAATTTAAAGCACTCGAGCATTCCTTCGAACCCATCGCCACAGGGAGCCAAATGAATTGGCAAATATGGCCCTGCGCGCAAAAGCCCAAAGTCCTTGTCATGGTTTCAAAGCAGGATCACTGTCTGACCGACCTATTATTTCGGGAAAAAAATGGCGAACTGCCAATAGAAATCGCACTGATAGCCTCCAATCACCTTAACGCCGAACCCATCGCAGCAGCAGAAAACATAGATTTCAGGCACCTGCCCATCGCCCCTGACTCAAAAACAGCACAAGAGACCTTACTGCTTGAGGAGATCGAACGCAGGAACATCAACGTGGTCGTGCTAGCTCGATATATGCAGATCTTGTCACCCGAGTTCTGTCAGGCGATGACCGGCAAGATCATCAACATTCATCATTCCTTCCTACCTGGATTCAAGGGCGCAAGGCCCTACCATCAGGCGTTTGAACACGGGGTCAAACTCATCGGGGCTACTGCCCACTATGTCACCGCCGAACTGGACGAAGGTCCGATTATAGAACAGGGCATCGAACGGGTAGGTCATCGAAGCACCGTCGCTGATCTTGTCAACGTTGGCAGAGACATTGAAAGAATCGTTCTTGCCAAGGCCGTCAAATATCATGCGGAGCACCGGGTACTGCTGAACGACCACAGAACGGTAGTATTCCACTGAGACCCACCCCTGCCAGACAGACCTCCAAAAAGGTCACACCGCGTGTATAATCGTGCCTTTCCTGATTATCATGGGCCTTTCAGCTTTTCAGATCATCAGGTTTCGACAACTTTTTAGCGACACCATTAGATCATGAGCAAGTATTCACCTCAGGACATCGAACAATCCTGGTACCAGAAATGGGAAGAGAACAATCACTTCGCCCCCTCGGGTCAGGGTGAACCCTACAGCATCGCGATTCCACCCCCCAACGTAACGGGCAACCTTCATATGGGCCATGCCTTCCAGCACAGTCTTGTGGATTCTCTGATTCGTTACCAGCGTATGAGCGGCAAAAACACCCTTTGGCAAATGGGTACAGACCATGCCGGTATCGCAACCCAGATGCTGGTAACCGAACAACTTGCAGCGCAGGGCATCAAACCACTCGATATTGGTCGAGAAGCTTTCATCGACAAAGTCTGGGAGTGGAAGGAGGAGTCCGGGGGAACCATATCAAAACAACTGAGACGCCTTGGCGCCTCTCTTCACTGGGAAACAGAGCGATTCACCCTAGATGAAGGTTTGTCGGAAGCCGTTCTTGAGGTGTTCGTGCGCCTTCACGAAGAAGGCTTGATCTATCGCGGCAAACGCCTAGTGAACTGGGACCCTGTTCTAAAAACATCGATCTCTGATCTTGAGGTTCAAAGCGAGGAAGAACAAGGCCATCTCTGGCACTTTCGCTATCCTGTGGCAGACGAACCGGGAGCGTTTCTGGTCGTTGCAACGACCCGTCCGGAAACCATGCTGGGTGATACGGCTGTCGCTGTCAGCCCTAATGATGACCGCTACAAGGCGATGGTGGGGAAAGAAATTATCCTTCCTCTCACTGATCGACGCATTCCAATCATCGCTGATCAGTACGTTGATATGGCCTTTGGCACAGGGTGCGTCAAGATCACGCCCGCTCATGACTTCAATGACTATGATGTCGGTCATCGCCACGACCTGCCAATCATTAATATTTTAAACGAAGACGCCAGCCTCAACGATGAGGTCCCTGAGAAGTACCGAGGAATGGACCGTTTCGAAGCCCGCAAGGCGGTTATCGCAGACTTGGACGCATTGGGCCTGCTGGACAAGGTAGAAGATCACACCATGGCGGTACCGCGTGGCGAAAGGTCCGGCGTCGTTGTTGAACCTTTCCTTTCCGATCAATGGTTTGTCGATATCAAACCGCTCGCCGAACCGGCCATTAAAGCGGTCGAGGACGGCACCATTGAATTCATTCCGAAAAATGCGGAGAACATCTACTTCTCATGGATGAGAAACATCGAAGACTGGTGTATCTCCAGACAGCTTTGGTGGGGACATCGAATTCCCGCCTGGTATGACACCGATGGCAACATCTATGTAGGCCGCAGTGAACAAGAAGCCCGAGACAAACATAGCCTGGAGGCAACCGTCGAACTTATGCAGGATCCCGATGTTTTGGATACCTGGTTCTCCTCGGCCCTTTGGACTTTCTCTACCCTGGGCTGGCCCGAACAGACCAAGGAACTAGAAACGTTTCACTCTACTGACATTATGGTGACAGGACACGACATCATCAGCCTGTGGGTTTCCCGCATGATCATGATGACGATGAAATTTACCGGCGAAGTCCCCTTC
>JABIVN010000568.1 GCA_018667205.1 Gammaproteobacteria bacterium
GACAAACTTAACAACTTGATAGCAAAGGCGCTATAGCCGAGGGAAACGGGGCTTCGGCCCCGTTTTTTTCAGAAAAACTAGACTATTTTCCTGCGAAAAGAGGCCTGAGACCTGACACCTGAGAACAGGCAGCTTGATAGGCCTAGTGAGCTTGTCTAACCTTCGACTGTTAGCCTGAGTTTTTTGCTTCCTATACACCGTGATCCTGGTGCCTCAGCCAACTCCATTTTTATGTTGGGGCCAACCCGCATTGAAATGAAAATTAACACGACAGACACTAACTCGCACCCTTTTTTCAGACGCCAATCAGTGCAGCGATAACGCATGGCACCATGTGCGAATACACAGGTCCCGGCACATGAGTAGCAGGCAATTTCGTTAAGGGACGTTAGATTTATGCAACATGCGCCGTACGAGACAAAAGATGCCCGAGCCCTCAAAGCAACATGACAGGAGTACACTGCAACGCCTGCAGGACTTCCTGGCGGCCAAGTCTAAGCTGGTCGTTTTATCCGGCGCGGGGATTAGCGTGGGTAGCGGCATCCCGACTTATCGTGATAAAGCCGGAAACTGGCAGCGTAGTAACCCCATACAACACCAGGACTTTATGTCCAGGAAATCAGCCCGTCAACGATACTGGCTTCGAAGCTATAGCGGCTGGCCCGCGGTTGCTTCGGCAGTGCCATCGCCCAGCCACCACGTCATCGCGGAACTGGAGCGACGCAAAATAGTGAAGATGGTCGTGACCCAAAATGTAGACCGACTACATCAACAGGCAGGTTCACAAACCGTTATTGACCTGCACGGCCGACTTGACGAAGTCATCTGCATGCATTGCCAGACGATAGTCTCAAGACACACCCTGCAGTCAAGACTGACGTTGCTAAACCCGTCTTTTTCGCAGCAAGGACAAATAGCCCCCGATGGCGACGCCGACGTTCCCGAAGATTCAATTCCATCTGTCACTGTTCCATCCTGCGAAGGTTGCGATGGGATATTGAAACCCAATGTCGTGTTCTTTGGAGACAACGTAGAAAAGTCCATTGTGCAGCGAGTCTATGATGGTATCGATGACAGCGATGGCCTGCTTATCGTGGGTACCTCCCTGAAAGTATTTTCCGGTTACAGATTCTGCCGTTATGCCGCGCAGCAACGCAAACCAATCGCATCGATCAATCCTGGTCTATCACGGGGCGACGAGCTCATCCAGACCATCGTCCGCGAGGAGTCAGATGACGTACTCACACATATCCTTAACAACGTCAGCTCATCAATCGGTTAAAACGTTCCGTAACACTTCATCCAGGGGTGTCAGCGTTAGCCCGAGCAGATTAGTCGCGTCCCCGGTATCAATGACATCATCATGATCAAGCACACCTAGCATGGCCCTTGTTACTGGCGGGTTGGCACTTGTTTTTTCCAGCACCCAGGCTAGCGAGTATCCTAGTGCTATCGGCAACGATATAACCTTTGGTTTGTTGCCAAGCAATCCGCCCGCTCGTTCAATCAACGCCCCTCTCGTCAATGATTCCGGACCAGCAAGTTCGATAACTCGGTTCTCGGGAACCAGGGACACCGCTGACATAATCGCATCGACCACATCCATGCTATAGATGGGTTGCTCAAGGCTGCCGCTTCTAAAACATAACGCCAGCCCTGATGTACCATTTTTTGCAAGCGCCCGGGATGCATAGTCTCCAGGACCGAGCACCATAGGGACCCTGATGACAGAGGTTGGAATGGCGCCGGCATGAAGAATGGCATCTGCTGCTGCCCTCGATGCGAAACACCTGTTGGTTGACGAGGGATCGCTACCCAGGATCCCCAGCGTCACGATATGACTGGCATCAAGGTTCGATTCGACCAACGCTGCCGACGTTTTTTCATGTGCCATTTCAAAGCTGTTCGTGGCAGATTCCTTTATGATCCCCACAAGGTGAACGATGACCTCAGCACCCTGCCCAGCTTCGCTGATGCCAGCAGAATCTGTGTAGCTGACCACCCGGATATCTGCGCCAAGCGCTTCCTGACGAAGCGATGCTGCCGCTTTTTCGGACCGGACAATGGCGACGACCTCGTCGCTGGGCCGCGTTTCATTTATCCGGCGAATCAAACGAATGCCCAAGTGCCCGTTCGCGCCGGTGATTAATAATCGCATGTTGTGCCTTTCCATTTATTTAACGCAAGATCCCGCGGACAAGTTGCGTCAAGCAAGCTGTAGTGTGGCATTATGCGTTCTTCGTTTAACCACGCCAACCTGAATGTCACAGCTACTTACCCTGCCAAACTTGTTGAGTTTATCCCGAGTAGGACTGGCACTAATGATGTCGTGGACCGTGTACCATTCGAATTGGTACGTCGCTGTTGTCATCCTATGGACGGCTATCTTTACCGATGTATTCGATGGCTATCTGGCCCGCAAGAAAAACCTGACCTCTGCAATAGGGGGATTGATGGACCATGGCAGCGATGCCTTTTTTGTAACGTTAACCATTGCTGCGCTCGCCCACCACAATTGGGCTCCAGTCGCATTGGTGTGCATCATTCCAGCGGCATTCATACAATATACGCTTGACTCAAAAGCCTTGGCTGGCCACCCACTAAACGCCAGCTCACTCGGGAAATACAACGGCATAAGCTATTTTGTGTTCGCCGGATTTCCCGTGATGCAGCTAACCCTAGGCATTACCCTGATTCCTTTTGACTGGTTCGTCTGGATAGGCTGGGGCCTCGTAGTGACCAGCGCAATAAGCATGGTCGATCGCCTTGTCACCTTGCTTTCAAACAAACCATAAAATTGCTGTCAAACCGGACGGTCGACGAATAGCTCCCGATTAGCCAGCGGCAAGAATACGACACCAATCACAGCGTTAAAGACCACGAAGAAGGTGTGCATGATCATTGAGAAAACCCCAACCTCGGGGTAATCAGGAAACAGTACCGCCCAGAGGAGCAACGCCCCGGCATGAAATGGCAGCGGTAAAGCCGCCGCAAGAAAGATCACCGGAAGGAACGCCAGCATCTGACCAAAGCTGACGTTTACGCTGAACAAGCTGAGCGCAAGGCTATAAACAACCACGGCACCAATCAAATTTGGCGCTTTGCAGAGTAGGAGTAACCCGTAGTGCTTGAGTTCTGCATGCCTTAATGCATGAAAAATTGGTTTGTCCCGAAGCGTTGAGTTCTTGAACAAGTAACCCCTGAAATAGGCAACGTGAAAAGGAAAATAAAGAAACGCTATCGCAAACACACTAAGCATGATTTGTGGCAGCGGCAGGCTAACTGCGGCTGCCTGTACAAGGTCAAAATAAAGGGCAACCCCGATGGCAGAAAAAATCAGCAACTGGTAGATCTCGACGATCCCCAGCAGGACCATTGTCGACACTGCCTTCCAACCAGGAACGTCATAACGCCGCAGCAGGTATAACGACATCGCGCCCTTGCCTACTTGCTCGTTCACCAGGGACAAAATATAGGCGCTTGCCCTGATCGGCAGAATGTTCGTGAGTTTGATTTCTGGCGTATTAAACCACCGGATGGCCCGCCAGGTCGCATGAGAATCAACAAGGAAAAAGAACAGTGAATACGGAATCATTAAAGCCAACCACATTGACCAGTCCGCATCACGGAAAAAGTTGCTGAGGTACTCGAGCGTTGTTAATCCGTCTCGCGCCGCAGAGGCTTCAATCCTTGTGAATACCAAGTAAAAACAACCCGCAGCAAGCAACCAGGTAATCGTCCTAACCAGCATTGACTTTAACTTACTTTGCGGTGGCGTTGAGTTCAGTGCTGACGTTTCTATTTCGCTAATTGTCTTTTCTCCCCATCTCTTTAACGCTTGTCTTTTCTATATTAGTAGACATTTGTAAGCTGCTAATTGCGCCAACACCTTAGCACGGGTTAGAACAATTCTCATCAGGTTAGCTTGTTCTTCGACTGCGCGGACCCTTCTGTACAAGTTATTTAAACCCGCCCTATTTGATGGTTTTTAACACTATTTCAAGCGGACTTACGTCGTTTTTCGGATTTATCCTTACGCTATTTATTGCCATTAGTGCGGTTCTGTTTTCGGCCCACTCGGCAGGGTGAAGAAAGGCTCCAGGACCTGCCTTGGCAGCACCCGGTGTTTCATCGCGCCAACATCTTGCCTTAAAACTCAGAATAAATTCATTTCCCGTATCGGCGTTCCCGCTGTTGATAGACACGAATCGCTCGCCAGAAATCAATCATCCGAAACGCAGGCCAGTAAACCACGGTGAAATAGAGCTCAGAGTAGGCGCTCTGCCAAAGCAGAAACCCGGACAAACGTTCTTCACCAGAGGTCCGAATAATCAGGTCAGGATCGGGTATGCCCTCGGTATAAAGGTGACTGGAAAAAAGATCTTCATCTATATCCGTCAACGCGATCTGCTTTTCCTGAACCTGTTTGGCAATGCTTTTAACAGCATCAACGATTTCCTCCCGACCGCCGTAACTCACCGCAATGTTTAACTGAAACCGATCATGATC
>JABIVN010000569.1 GCA_018667205.1 Gammaproteobacteria bacterium
CGCCCATTTGAAGGGTCATGTTCAATAAGCCACCCTTGGCTGCTGTATACCCAATGACATTGTTCTCATTACCGCCGCTCGCCATAATCGAACAGATATTGACGATGGAGCCGGATCCCCGCTCTAACATATGTCGGCCACAATCCCTTGCATAGTAAAAAGCCCCGGCCAAGTCTACGCTAAGAATTCGGTTAAAAGTTTCGCTGTCAAACTGTTCTGCTGCGACACCTCTGGTATCAGCAATTCCTGCATTGTTAATAAGGACATCAATTCTTCCCAACGCCTTTATGCCGGATGAAATAACATTTTTCACGTCAGCTTCGACCGACACATCACCCGGAATAATAGCAACGCGACTTCCTATTTCCCGACAACGCGCGCCAACCTCCTCCAGTTGTTCAACACTTCGAGCGGTCAGAATCAGGTCAGCGCCAGATCTGGCGAAGTCATAGGCGAATTGTTCACCCAATCCATAACTCGCCCCTGTAATCAAGACTACCTTTTCTTTGAAATCAAACATTGTGGTTTTTCACTATGGGGAAAAACACCAGTCTAAAGGAGATGGACCTAAGGAGATATTGCTGCTTACGCGAAAACATGATCTAGTCCACCTACTCAAGAGGAATAAACCCGTGATCCCAAAAAGCATCAATGAAGTCTCTATCAACTGGTTGAGCGAAATATTAGAGGCGGAGGTTGTTCGCGCACAACCCATGCAGATCGGGCAGGGCATCGGCCTGATGGGCGATATATTCCGGGTTGAACTCCAATACAGAGAGGTAACTCCCGGGCAACCGGACAGCGTCGTCGTAAAACTACCGTCATCGTTCGAAGAAAATCGAACCCAAGGCGTTGACCTTGGAATGTTCGAGTCCGAAGTGCGTTTCTACAACGAGTTGGCAAAGGATGCGACTGTCGGGATTCCGGATGTTTATTTTGCTGAGATCAAAACCGGGACCGCGGACTTCGTCGTTGTCATGGAAGACCTGAGCCATCTCGAGATGGTGGACCAGTCCACAGGCATGAATTTCGAGCAGGCGACGGGCGCTGTCGAGGTGCTGGCGAGCATACACGCCGTCTGGTGGGACCGAGTACAGGTACCGGATATGGAGTGGATCCCTACAATGGTTGGTCCCAGAATCGAGTTCGTCGACCAATTGCTAGCGCAAATTTTTCCGGTATTCGCGCAGGGGTTTGAGCAATACCTACCGAAAGGTGGGCTAGAAATTTATGAACTATTTGCCGGCAATTACCTGAAACTGACCACCGCTATCGCCTCGCGCAGCCCATGGACACTCGCGCATCAAGACTACAGGGTCGAGAACCTGATGTTCGGCCCCCCTGGTTCAGGACAGGTCGCCGTGCTTGACTGGCAGGGTATCGGACGCGGTCCGGGCGCATATGACCTTGCTTATATCCTTGGCGGATCAATGGTGACGGAGCTCAGAAGACGGCACGAAAAAGACCTGGTTTCCGCCTACCATGAACGTCTCCTCGAACATGGCGTGAAAGGTTACTCACGAGAGCAACTCTGGGAAGACTACGCACACGCACACCTCCTGGGAGGCATCGCTGTTCCATTGTTATCCGGAGGCAGCATGGACCTTAGCAACGAGCGGGGGTTACAGCTTATTGCAACCATGGCTGCACGACATACCACCGCCGCACTGGATCATGATGGTCTGGCGCGACTTAAAAAAATCGCTGGCTAGCTATCTAGCCCTTATCCGGTTTCTGGCTGAAGACGTAACCTGGCCGTAACCGCAAATTGTCAGGAAACGAAATATCTCCAAATGGCATCTTGGGAAGCCCATTACCACCGTGGTCAGCGGTTTCTCGACCCAACTTCGTTTGCAGCAGACATGCCATCGCGACTCGCTCATCAGACGGCAGTTCGATAACCTCCTCAGGGCCACCAGTTCCGGTCATAACAGGCTCAGGTAAACCCAACCTTACATACTGTTCCGACGGGCATTCATTGCTGGCCATTTCATGCAGCATGAGTTTGATCATTCGAGCCTCAATGTCTGCGTCAACTAAAGGGTTGGTCTGGCCTGGGTCTGCCTGAACGTCAAATAACAGCGTCGCAGTTCTGCCTTTCCCGTAGGGGTTATCCCGCGCCAACAAAAATCGCGGCGTTCTAGACGGGATCTGCATGATTGGACAGCCTTTTGTAAACGAAAAGTCCTCGAACTTTTCCCAATCACTTAGTTCACGCACCGAAAACAAGCTGTTCATATGAGTGGGCATCAACGTGTATTCAAACAATGGCGCGTTGTCTTCTGTAACATTGCCACGCATATAAACATATTGACCGTCGGTGACGTTGACTTGCCCGCCCATCACCCCATAGAGCGCAGCTTCCCGAACAGGTTCATCATTCAAGATCGTTCTGGCTAATGGTTCCCCCTGCATATCTCGGGTCGCGGGAATCTCGAAGTAATCAAGGATAGTCGGCGGCAAATCGATTGTTTGAACCACTGAATCACGCGTTTCCGCCACGCAATTGGGCTGCCGCGGGTCGTAGATCCAAAAAGGTATGTGAGCGACTTCCTGGAAAAATGGCGTCACCACCTTGGCCCACCAGTCGTGCTCACCCATTAGAAAACCATGGTCAGTATTCACTACCAGCATGGTGTCCTGCCAGAGATCATGTTTGTCGAACACATCCAGCACACGGCCCAATTGCTGATCACAATAAGTCACCAGCGAGGCGTACATATAACGGATGTGCGCTACGGTCAGGTCGTCTTCCCTTACTTCTCGATAGGGTGGCCAATCAAATGCGGGACCATCGTATTCATGAGGATACAAATCCTGAAACTCTTGCTGGGTGAAAAAGGGCTCATGGGGATCAAAGGTTTCTATCTGCAAATACCAGTTGTCTGATTCGACGTTGCGCTCAATAAACTCGAGCCCTAGACTAAAAGTCTTGTGTTGGGGCTGCAGATCAGCGCTTACCATATGTTCGCGATTGATATTGTCCTGCTTATGCATCGGTGAATGCCTGTGTTCCGGCCATCTGCCGTCACCACCCTTCTGATCGCGCAGTTTTTCAACATCACCGATCCACTTATCCCCTTCCTGGCCACGCACAAACTCAAAGGTAGAATAACGCTGGTGATAAGTTGCACCACCATCCTCCCAGTAGTGCTGGTGATCTGTCACTTTATGGGCATGAACCCCGTGACTGTGCAACATAGCAGGCATTGAATCATCGAATGGCTCCAACGGCCCCCAGGACCGATGCAAGAAGTTGTACCTGCCAGTATGCATCTCCCGTCTTGCTGGCATGCAGGGCATGGAGCCTACATAGTAATTTTCAAACTGGACCGACCGCTTTGCCAACCGCTCAAAATTCGGCGCCTTAACCCACTCATTACCATAAGTCGGCATGAAGTGACGACACAGCGTGTCATACATAACAACGACACAGCGCTTTTTAGGACCACCTGAATCCGTCACGAGTGTTTAACCGACGCACCTAGGGTACGATCGAATAATGCAAGCAGCCTTGACCAGGCTCTCTCTGCCTGCACCTTGTCGTAAACCGATGAATCAGGAGGACACCAACCATGCAGGGTGCGTTTGTAGACCTCTATCTCTGCGTCAAGCCCGACGACTTCGTAATTATCCTTAAGCACTTCCTTCACCCCGGGAGCCTTTTGGTCATCGTTTTCAGCGATAGCAATTAAAAAAGCTGCATCCATCTCCGGTATCAACAGGTGCGGGCTGTCCGGCTGGTCCGTCACAAGGCCACCACCATGAAAAGTCGCCCCGGCACCAATACGGTCTGGGACCGCTGCAGCGGTTCGAAGCACGATTGGACCACCCATACAGTACCCTGTTGTGCCAATTTTCCTGGTCACATCAACCGACCTCTGAGCGTCAAGGAAAGCGACAAACGCCTGCGCATCGACCCGGTTCGTCGCAGCGGTCGCAGTAGCATGGTAGTAAGGCATGAGCCTGGCTCTGACTTCTGGGTTATTGAAGCTTTCCCCTTCCGCTATGACTGGCGCCTTGGCGCTGCGATAAAAAGGGTTCACACAAAGCACTGCATACCCCGACTCTGCCAGTCGGGTTGCCATCATTCGGAAAGCTGGTCTTAAGCCGCGAATGTCTGGCCAAACAATAACACCCGGGTATTTGCCTTGGGCCGGGTGAACGAAAAAACAGTCGGCCAATCCATCCGGCGTCGTGACATTTACATCGTTGCCAGTAACCTCCACGGCTCCGACGACGCGTGGAAGTGTCATCATCACTGCGGCACTTGCGGCCAGTGTATTAAACTCACGACGTGACAATTTGGATTTCAGATATTCCGCGGCGTCTCTTTCTGTATCTTCATCACACATTGACAATAGTTCCCGTTCAAATGGTCCTTGCTTCGACTTTACCCTTAGAGACGCTTTTAAGGAACAATCCGGTCATCGCGGTCGCTGATCTGAGGCCAGCCTTTTCGTCTCACGAAAAACCCGCACGAAATTCCCGCCCCATATTTTTTCAATTTCTTCAGCTGAATAACCCCGCGCCAAAAGCGCGATGGTCACATTCAGTGCTTCACTAGCATCAGCAAAACCTTCTAGACCACTACCATGATTAAAATCCGTACCAATCCCAACATGATCAATGCCGACTCGCGCAACGATATAATCCAAGTGTGCCAGCATGTCATCGATCTTCCCTGGCCCCAGTAGCTCGCTGACAGACCCCAAAAATGCTTTCTGTGTTTCCGCGTCGTCTATTTCCCAGTACAACTCAAAGGGATAGTAGTAGTCTTCTTCGATGCCCGCGTCACGTCGAGCCACCCGAATCTGGTGATCCAGCGCTTTATCGTTTGAATCAAACAGATAGCCCCTAAACGGCGCCACATGGATAACACCGCCACCTTTCCCAATCCCATCAATTTCTTGGTCAGAGAGGTTTCTACTTACATCTGAGAGGTGCTGAACGTTAGAGTGACTGGCAATCACAGGAGCACTGGACAGCCCCAAAACCTGAAGCGTCGCCGCCCTGGACAATTGTGAAACATCAACGATCCCTCCCAGTTCATTGATTCGTTTGATCGCTACCTTGCCAAGCTCTGAAAGGCCACCGTGCTCCTCGACCGGTTCGTGGGCACCTTGGCCTGCAAGGTAAATCGGGCGCGACGAATCAGCAAAATCATTGTGTCCCATATGCGTTAGAGCAAAGACACGAACACCGGCGTCGAAGAAACTATCCAGCACTGATACGTCAGCACCCAGGATTCTTGCGTTCTGGAACCCCAGAATCAGCGCACCCTTGCCGCTTTCATGAGCGCCGACCAGTTCGTCCGCCGAGCGCGCCAAAATCAAATTGTTAGACGGGGTCTCGGTCAGTTTTATCACGGCAGCGAGTTCTTCTTCTGCTTTGGCCCGAGCGTCAGCGTAGCCTTGTGCATCTCTTGGCCCCGGACCGACTGCAATCGCCATGACGACGGCATCTACCCCGCCGGCGCGCATCTTGTCTGGCGCGACCTGTGAGCGGCCATCTGCACCGGCATACCGAGATTCCTTGCCGGCGATCTCAATATCCGCGTGGGCGTCAATCACCAGCGCGCGCTGGTGGATCTCTTGGGCATTCGGGCTCAAAGCTGCAGTAAGCAACACCAGGGGATCGGGCACAGGTTCAGAGCAAGCGGTGAGCGTTAAAAAACCAACAAGCAGGCAGGTTAGCCTAGTTCGATAGACCATCAGATCACTCCATATTAATGGCCTGACTCTACCACGACTGACACGAATCAGTTGCGGGCCCGCTGGACAACATCCCACCAGTACCCGAAGGGGTCTTCGAAAATGGCAGTGATCCCATAAACCGTCGCCATCGGCCGTCGGTGAACGGTTAAGCCTGAGCGCTCGACCAGGCCTATGAAGGCCACGGCATCGTCTGACTCAAGGATAAAGTCAACGGTGCCTACGGTTTTTTTAAGGGTAGCTATTTCAGTTTGCCCCGCAAACTCAACAAGCTGCAGGTCAATGCCAAACAATTCAGAGCCCATGGTCAGAAATCTCTCTCCGGTCACGGTATGTTCATCTGCAGTAACCAACAGCCCTAAAACACCCCCAAGAAACTGCTGTGCAATGTCGATATCTGACACCAGATAGATCGCATGGGTCACTCTTAGCATCGTTTTACCCTGAGTTACTGACAGCTTTCTCGTACCGATCAGATGGGAATGCTGGTACCCGCTGCATTATGACCCACCCTGTTTTGAACAACGCCAGGGAAGATCTCCCTAAAGAGATTTAGCATGCTCATGGTTGAACGCCGATCAGCATCCTCGTGCAGGTGTCCGGGAGGCCCCAGGCTTAAGGGGAGAGCAAACCCATGAGGTGTTTTTGCATAATCATGAAATATCCACGATACCCCTGCTGCATCCATTTCCTCATAAAAACGCTGTTTGCTTTCATCAGAAACCAGGTGGTCATCTTTACCATTCTCAATCAGGACAATCGTATTGACGTTATGGGCATTGTCGCAGGGTTTGACCGGTGGTCTCACCACACCAAACATCGCAGGGCTGCCGTCTTCTCCGGTTTGCAGCAAACCATGAAAAGAAACCACGCCGGAAAAGTCCAGCCCGCCCCTTACAGCTTCTAGAACCGCTACTCCACCAAAACAGTAACCAATCGCTGCCGCCGAGACCGACGAATCAACCGTCGGATGGGATAAACCACGATCAAGCCACTCATTCAGTAGCGCACGAAAGAACTCAAAATCGTGATCACAGGCGACCATGCCTTTAAAACAGGTCTCCTGAAACGCCTCAACGCTGCGGGGGTCGGTCGGCCAGGTTCGTTGATCGGCGGGAACCAACTCGCCATACAGGTCAATCGCTAAACCGACGTACCCAAGCCTCGCGAGATATTCCGCCACGTCGACATCAAAATATTTAAGGCCCTGATAATTGTGTATCACTAGCACCAGCGGCCTCGGACCTGCCGACTCAGCCGGAGCGACAATATGGCCAAGATACTCCGCGCCCCGAAAGTTAACACTAATTTTTTCACGACGTAAATCCGGTGCCGGCCGCCAATTCGATGTGCTCATCTTTTTGCCCTGAATAACTGAAGTCTCAGACTTCGGTGATCGCTGGTCGGTTCCAATGCTTAAGAATTACCAGCCTTTCTCATATTTTACGCTCATGACCGGCGGCATAACCTTTAGGTGGCTGATAAGCCAATCACCTTCAATTTTTTGATATCTTTCATGATATCTCGCCGCTTGCCAACGTGCCTGGTCACCGTTGTAGTACTTAAATGTGCCAAAGAAATACCACCTGCCCGACGCTTCAGGCCCATCGATCTCGATAATAGGGTTTTGAACCATGTGTTGCGAAAACTTAATCGCTTTCTGGAACCCTTTAAAGAGCGTACGAATCTCTGCATGGCCTTGTGCTCGACCTATTCCTTCTCCCTCCCACACGCCATCACGGGTGAATATCGACGTGATAAGTTCCGGGTTGTGATCATCGTCACAAATCTCGCAATAACGGGCTTTTAGCTGTTTGATCGACTCCATGTCTTCGATCCTGGTCACGCGCTCTTCCAGGTCCATAATAAACCCCACAGATTGAAGCAACTACCAAACCAGAGATGAGTACTCCGCGTCAACTCTCTTTCCGCGTCGCTTTTCCAACTTTAATGCAAACGCTCACGAATAAGCCGGGTTGAGCCTAGGGCGTGGGATAGAGTTTAAGGAACTCCGTTTCACTCTCCGGTGTCCCGATCAGCACAATCTCGCCTTCCTTCGGTAACCTGGCGTCTGACCCCGGGTTGGTTGTGGTTTTGTTATGGCTATCAATGCCAATGACACTGCAGTTTGTCCGTTGTCTAAGATCAGCCTCCGCAAGTGTCTTACCCACCAGCGCTTCTGGCACCGGTACTTTGAACACACCCAACCCTTCCGCGACCATTAGCAGGTCAACTCTGCGCAATAGATTAAACAAGGCATTGGCACCCAGAGAGGCATAAGACAGCGCCATATCGCAACCCGCTCGATGCATTGCGGCCAGGTTTTTTTCAAAGGTTGTGCGACAGATAATCTGAATATCAGGACGAAGCAATCGACAAAAAATGGTCAGGTATATGTTGGTTTCATCGTCACCCATCGTAATGATGACCGTTTCTGCCGTTTCAATACCTGCCAACTGAAGTACAGACTTGTCGCCACCAGAACCATGAATGTAGGTCTCCGGTTCGAGCACTCGTTCCGCGCGTTCTTCAACCACTCGATATTTCACGCCACGCCGCTTCAACGCCGCAGCACTTGCCCGGCCGACTCGCCCACCACCAATGATAATGACGGGTTTTGAGGCGGCTGGCGCGGACTCAG
>JABIVN010000570.1 GCA_018667205.1 Gammaproteobacteria bacterium
CCGTGATGAAGCATTCAGGTAGTTTGCACTCAGGGTCGTCCGTCAGGGGCTCCGCGTTGGGATTAACCATAGAGCGGTAGGCCAGTAATTCGAATGAGAATACATCGACTTTCTCTTTGGATTTTTTACCTTCACGAATGACGTTCCTGGCGTAATGGTGTGCAAAGCTGGGTTCAATGCCGTTACTGGCATTATTGGCCAGTGACAAACTGATCGTACCCGTGGGTGCTATAGAGCTATGGTGCGTGAACCGGCAACCCGTCTCCGCGATTTTCTGGACCAGTTCAGGGTCTACCTCTGCGATCCTTTGCATGTAGCGCGAGTATTTTGCCAGCAGGACCTTGCCTTTGATGTTGTCGTTGATTTTGAGCCCGTCCTTTTTCATTTCAGGGCGTCGGCGTAACATCGCTGCCGTAATCGTGAAATCCTCTTCCATGATTGAAGCGGGGCCTTTTTCTTCGGCGAGTTCTACGCCTGCCTGCCAACCTACAAGCGCAAGGCGTTTAGTGACGGCTTCTGTGAAGGCTACAGACTTTTCATCGCCATAGCTCATTCCCATCATGGTGATAGTAGAGCCAAGGCCTAGATAGCCCATTCCATGGCGCCGTTTTCGTTCAATTTCTTTACGCTGCTCTGGCAGCGGCAGGCCGTTGATCTCTACCACGTTGTCCAACATACGAGTGAACACAGCGACAGCTTTGCTGAAGGTGTCCCAGTTAAAGTTAGCCTCTTTGGTAAACGGCCTGTCTACAAAGCGGCAAAGATTAACTGAACCCAGAAGGCAGCTGCCATAGGGGGGCAGCGGCTGTTCACCACAGGGGTTGGTCGCTCTGATATCTTCGCAGAACCAGTTGTTGTTCATCTCGTTGACCTTGTCTATCAAGATAAAACCTGGCTCAGCGAAATCATAGGTGGATGCCATGATCAGGTCCCACAGGCGGCGTGCAAGGATCGTGTTAGTGATCTTGCAGGCAACAAGGCCTTCTTTATTGGTGACGTATTTGTCTTTAACGGGGAAATCACGACAGAGGATTTTGGTTGTATCATCCAGGTCCAGTTCATCTGCTTCGCGTTCGGCTTCTGTGATTGGAAAGCTTAACGGCCAGTCCTTATCCTGGATCACCGCTTCCATGAACTCGCTAGTAATCAACAATGAGAGGTTGAACTGCCGGAGGCGACCGTCTTCACGTTTAGCCTTGATGAATTCCATCACATCAGGGTGGCCAATGTCGAAGGTTGCCATCTGCGCGCCTCTTCGGCCGCCTGCAGATGAAACGGTGAAACAGGTCTTATCGTAGATATCCATGAAAGACAGAGGGCCTGAGGTATACGCGCCGGCTCCCGAAACGTAGGCGCCTTTTGGCCTTAATGTTGAGAACTCATAGCCGATGCCACAGCCTGCTTTAAGGGTAAGTCCTGCTTCGACATTTTTCTGCAGGATATCTTCCATTGAATCTTTAATAATGCCCGAGACGGTGCAATTAATGGTCGAAGTCGCAGGTTTATGCTCCTCAGCGCCGGCGTTAGAGATAATTCTACCCGCTGGTATGACGCCCTGGCGTAGTGCCCATAGAAACTTGTCGTACCAGATTGCTCGCTTGGCGTCGTCTTCTACCTCAGACAGGGCCTTCGCAACACGTTTGTAAGTGTCATCCATGTTCTGGTCAACAAACTCGCCTTGCTTGCTCTTAAGGCAATATTTGTTCTCCCAGATATCAAGGGAAGTGTCCTGGAATTTGATCTGGCTGACATTTGACGGTATTGCGGTTAATTCTGGTTTTTGGGCGGTAGAGTCCATGTGTTTCCTCTAGATTAATGCGACTATCACAGAGGGCAGGGGGCCTGTGGCCGCCTCTGCCGCTCTGTTGCTCATTTTATCGGTGGTTTAGAGACGCTTTATTCTGTGTTATTGGTCCCTGCCAGCCGGGTGTCGTCCGAAGTCTTCGCCGCCTATGCACAGTACGTAGACGGCTTTACCCACAAGTTTAGCGTGTTAATGAGTGCGTCAAAGTGGGTGGGGCTTCGCAGACCCTTCTTCTACATATTGTGCCGCAGGACCTAAACAAACACAACATATTGTTGATTGTTGGTCGTCTGAGTAATGGTTAAAGGCCTAATATTAGGGTCAGGTCTTGCAATTAACACGGTTTTAAAAACCCATTTTATGGGGGCGGATCCGTGAAGCCGGCCGGTCCCGCTGTGTCATGAAGGGCTGATATCCGAGTTAAGCTTAGTTGGACAGGGACGCTGTGAAAGTTACGTGATCAAATTCAAGCCCAACCTGCCAAGGGTTAAGGCGTTAAGGTTTAATAGACGTCCCTAAAAACATCAACCAACCGTTTGTAAGAGGTGCCAGTGAGTAGAGTAGAAAATAAAACAGCAATAGTGACAGGCGGCGGAAGTGGTCTGGGAGCAGCCTCATGCGAACTTTTGGCTAGGCAAGGTGCAAAGGTCGTTGTGACTGACGTCAATGCTGAATCTGCTGAGCAGACGGCGAATATTATTGAGCAAAGGGGCGGGAAAGCGATTGCCTTGCACCAGGACGTAGTGGATCAGGATCGCTGGCAAGAGGTGATCGATACAACTGTCTCTGAATTTGGCGGCCTGGATGTTCTTGTAAACAATGCGGGTATTGTAGGCGCGGGCGTAGTCCCTATGGAGGATGTGTCCTTCGAGAGTTGGCGTCAGGTAATGACGATTAATCTGGACGCTGTTTTCCTCGGGTGTCAGGCGGCTATTCGTGAAATGAAATCGTCCGAAGGCGGATCGATTATCAACATTTCTTCTATCATGGGGATTGTTGGTGGCGCGGGCGCGGCATACAATGCTTCGAAAGGTGGGGTACGTCTGTTGTCAAAATCAGTCGCTGTCTATTGCGGTAACAATCGGTACAACATTCGTTGCAATTCGATTCACCCGGGCTATATTTGGACACCGATGGTAAAGGGAATCGTCGATTCTGTCGCAGAAGTTGATACAGAAGAAGCTTTAAAGTTAATGCTGGAGGCGAAGCATCCCATTGGCAGGCTAGGTGAAGCCGACGACATCGCACAGGGAGTGTTGTTTCTTGCTTCCGATGAATCCAGTTTTATGACCGGTAGTGAACTTGTTATTGATGGTGGTTACACGGCGGTTTAGGTTTTTAGGTTCCTTTACCTGGAAAATATAGTTTCAACAGTTTGGCTCGGCGCAATAAATCTGCCCAAGTAACGCTCAGGCCTTGTTGATAGGACGTTTGACAAAAAACTGGGCAAAATGTTGAGTGGCGCGATGTAAACCATCACTCATCTTGTCTTTTTACCCCCTTCTAGGCATTGTTGGGGCTAACGGTAGGTGCGCCAGATGCAGTGCGGGCACCGCCAATGAAATAAAATAAAAAAAAGGAAGATTGATGCACCTCGGAGAACTAGCCGCCACGAGCGCAGACAAAGCCGCTTATGTGATCGCCGAAAGCGGCGTAACCACGACATTTAGACAACTGAACGACCTGTCCATGCAGGCTTCGCAATTATTTCGGCAGCTCGGGTTAAACCGGGGTGACCACGTCGCGATACTGCTTGAAAACCACCCGGCACTGCTCCAAATCTGTTTTGCCGCGCAGCGATCAGGCCTTTACTTCACGGCCATTTCCTACCGGTTACAGGACGAAGAGGTTGAATACATCGTCAGCGATTGCCAGGCCAAAGTCTTTATCACGTCCAAGAGTCAGCAGAACGTTGTCCAAAAACTGAGCTTGGATCATTGCCATAGCTATATGGTTGGTGGCGTGGCTGCAGGCTTCGACTCTTGGGAAGATGCGCTTGCTGAAATGCCCGCCGAGAAGATTGCAGACGAATCGATTGGTGTCCAAATGCTGTATTCGTCAGGCACGACAGGCAGACCCAAAGGGGTGTTTAAACCGTTGCCAGAAGGCGAATATGGGGTGGATGAAGGCCCGAACCTGTTCGAGATGCTCTATGGCGCCTCAGGCGACAGTATCTACCTGAGCCCAGCGCCTCTTTACCATGCAGCGCCGTTGACGTTCACCATGGGCATGTTGTCAATGGGGGTGACCTGTATCGTCATGCAGCATTTTGAGGCCGAAGCAGCACTAGCGGCCATTGAAAAGTACAAGATTACCCACAGCCAGTGGGTACCCACCATGTTTATTCGTATGCTAAAGCTTGATGACGATGTGCGGTTGAAACACGATGTTTCTAGTCTGCAGTGCGCGATTCACGCGGCTGCGCCATGTC
>JABIVN010000571.1 GCA_018667205.1 Gammaproteobacteria bacterium
AAAGGGCTTGCGATTGCCATTGAAGCCGATCTAAGAGACCGGGGTTGGATAGATAGCCAGGTTCAAATGGAAATGGTGCTGCGTAATGCCAAGGGTAATGAAAGCAAGCGGCAGGTGCGCCTAAAAACACTCGAAGTTAATGACGATGGCGACAAGAGCCTAACCATTTTTGATACACCGGCGGACATCAAGGGCACAGGTTTACTTAGTTTTTCTCATCAACAAGGTGATGATGATCAATGGCTATATCTGCCAGCGCTCAAACGAGTCAAGCGCATCGCGTCGCGAAATAAGTCCGGCCCCTTTGTCGGTAGTGAGTTTGCTTTCGAGGACCTTTCTAGCCAGGAAGTTGAAAAGTATACTTATGTTTGGTTACGTGATGAAACCTTCGAGGGTCAAGAAACCTTCGTGATAGAGCGTCGGCCCGTTGACAAAAATTCCGGCTATAGCCGGCAAGAGGTGTGGATTGACAAGGAACATTATCGTTTGTTGAAGGTTGACTACTATGATCGTAAACAAAGTTTACTCAAGACCCTTCGCTCAATAGGTTACACGCAGTACATGAACAAATACTGGCGGCCCGCGAAGATGGCAATGCTTAATCACCAGAATGGCAAAAGTACCGACTTACTCTGGAATGAGTATCGATTTAGCACCGGGCTCACAGAAAAAGATTTTACTCGCAACAGCCTGCAACGCGCCCGCTAATATATGCAAGGGCTGTTTTGTGCGCCATTGGCCGCTGTCTGTTTGGCGTGTTGTGCAATCTTTAACGCGACAGACTCAGCTGCGGGGACTTTTTGGTCGATTGGTAGCTATATCGATCAGAGCAATGCACTGAATGAAGCAGCCAGGATTCAACCTGCCCTTAGTTCAGAAGTCATCATCCAACCCCCAAGTGCTGCTAACGCCCATTACCGGCTTCTGATCGCCGCCGGTGACACCTCTGTGAAGCCTGCGCTGGAAAGGCTTGGCATAAAAGGGTTTTGGTCGGTGACCTTGAACAGCGATTCGGCCAAAGGTCTAGTGCACCGGACAATCAGCGATATAGGGACGGTTACTAAAGGACAGGCAGACAGTGGGCTAAAGCCAACCTTCAATGGTTCTGCCGCTTGGGGTGTTGCAGGCAGCTTCGACGACCAAGAAAACGCGGGTCATCTTGAGGCGAAATTAGCGGGTCATTTTGATCAGGTTGGCGTCAAAGAGTTTCTGGTTGGTGGGCGCACGCTTTATCGAGTGCTTGTCGGGCCGATGAATGACCCAACCGCCGCGCGCAAACTTCAGCTAAGCGACGTTGATCTTTCCACGCTTTGGATATTACGCGCTGATGTTCAGTCCACGACGCTAAGGCTCGTTGACAACGTTTTACCCGCCGAGTCGACGCTAGAACTGTCAAAAAATGGCAACGCCTCTAGTATCAATGCTAAGACTAATAGCACTGCCGTTTCGGTTAACCGTTCGGCACCTCCAACGAATAGCGTAAAGCAGGGTGGTTACAATCTAGCCAGGCTAGCGGTAAAGGAACCCTATTTTCTAACAGAGAATAAATCCAATGGGCGTTGGTCTTCCGAAGTTGGTTTTGAGTTTCGTGCCTTCCAAGACGCCGGAATCGGGAACCTTGAACGTCATCATGGGGCCATTAGTTTTCAGTCTGAGTATTATCAGACCTGGAACGACGGTGATGATATTTTTGCCTTTGTTCCGTTCGCTCGAATCGATATGCAGGATGACGAGCGGACCCACTTCGATATTCGCGAGTTAACCTGGGTCCACGTCGCTGATGATTTTGAACTGCGTAGTGGTATTCGAAAGGTGTTCTGGGGGGTGACCGAATCCCAACATCTGGTCGACATCATCAATCAAACGGATGCAGTGGAAAACTCTGATGGTGAGGAAAAGCTAGGTCAGCCGATGATTAACCTGTCTTTTCTTCGTGACTGGGGCGTAATTGACCTTTATTGGCTCATGGGTTTTCGTGAACGAAAATTCTCTGGTCCGGAAGGCCGGCCGGCTTTTCCGTTCGAAATATC
>JABIVN010000572.1 GCA_018667205.1 Gammaproteobacteria bacterium
CAGATGACCTTGTTGAAGAGCTTGAGACCAGCATTCAAGTCTGGAGTGAATCTCCCCGTAAGATGGATACGCTGGACGTATTACTGCGCAACCTGCACACACTAAAGGGCGGGGCCCGCATGGCTGGCCTTAACAGTTTAGGTGAATATGCCCATAGTTTTGAAACTTTCCTGATCGGAATCCAGAAGCATCCGATTGAACTCGATGACGAATTCTTTGCGCTGTTAAACAAGCGCCAGGACGAAATCATTAGGCGAGTGGAGATCTATAAAAAATTATCATTCGGCGCAGCTTCAGAGGAAGATCTGGCATCCTTGAAAAATGCCCTTGAGCCGGCACTGGAAACGTTTTCAGCCGAAGCGCGCTACACGAACACTGACGATTCGGCGGTCGCCGAGTCTAAATTACCAATAGAAGGAGGGTCCAAGGACAAGAGCGTAGCGAGTGCCAATCAGGAAATGGTCAGGGTCTCCTCTGATCTACTGGAAGACTTAATTGGTCTGGCGGGTGAATCCAGTATTACGCGAGGCCGGGTCGAGCAGCAGATCACAGATTTCGGTGAGTATCTCCAGGAAATGGAAGAAACGATTAACCGAGTCAGGGACCAGGTAAGACTGCTCGAGATTGAGGCCGAGTCAAGAGAAACGCTTATTCGCTCAAGGCATGGTGCAAAGGGTGATCCCGGGTTCGATGATCTGGAGATGGACCGTTATACAATGCTTCAAGCAGTTTCTCGGGCCTTGAGTGAAGGGTCATCGGACATGATGGACCTTAAAGATACACTGGGTAACAGAATTAGGGATGCAGAAATACTACTGCAGCAACAGGCGCGCATTAGCGCCGAACTTCAGGAAGGTTTAACCAGGACACGAATGGTACATTTTTCGCGCCTGATCCCGCGGCTGAGAAGAATCGTTAGGCAAATTAGTAGCGAAGTTGGTAAGTCCGTTCGATTCGATACCTACAATGTCGAAGGCGAGTTAGGTCGAAACGTTCTTGAAAGAATCGTAGCCCCACTGGAACACATGCTGAGAAACGCGGTTGACCATGGTATTGAAGATAGAGAAGCACGGCTTGCATCAGGTAAACAGGAGCAGGGCCGCATTAGTCTGCGGTTGTCTCGAGAGGGTGGATATGTCGTGCTGACGATCAGTGACGATGGCGCCGGTATCGACGTCAATGCCGTGAGACGTAAAGCGATTGAAAGAGGACTCATCGCAGAGGAACAAGATGTATCAGATCACGAAGTGATGCAGTTTATTATGCACGCGGGTTTTTCCACGGCGCAAAAGCTGACTCAGATTTCTGGCCGTGGAGTTGGGATGGACGTGGTTGGCAGTGAGATTAAAGCGCTTGGCGGTAACATGGCGATTGAATCCACGCTGAGTGTTGGTACTGAGTTTACGATCAGAATCCCGTTTACTGTCTCGATTAACCGCGCTCTGATGGTTGTTGTCAAAGAAGAAACTTACGCGATACCGCTCAACACCATTGAAGGTATTGTCAGGGTGAGTCCCTATGAGTTGGATGCTTATTATCAGCCGGATGCTCCAATGTTCGAGTATGCGGGTCAACCATACAGGCTTGCCTACATTGGCAAGATGCTGGACAAGGTGGGTAACCCAAACTTGACCGGGCAGGTAGTTCCTTTGCCTGTGATTCTTGCCCGAAGTGGTGATCATGCGGTTGCGCTCCAAGTAGATAGGGTTATTGGTTCAAGGGAAGTGGTTGTAAAAACGCTTGGCTCCCAATTCGGGAATGTCGGTGGTATATCGGGTGCAACGGTGCTCGGTGATGGTCGAGTCGTCATTATTCTGGATTGCATGGCATTGGTGCGCAGCTACGAAGCGAGTGTTGATGTGCCGACAGCCCCGGTTGTTGCAGAAGCTATTGCGGGGTCAGCACCGGTCAACAAAGTACGAACAGTGATGATCGTCGATGACTCGGTGACAGTAAGGAAAGTGACCTCACGGCTGATGGTAAGGCAGGGATTTGCAGTCGCCACCGCGAAGGATGGGGTTGATGCATTAAACAAGCTTCAGACCCTTAGGCCTGATGTTGTTTTGCTGGATATCGAAATGCCTAAAATGGATGGGTTCGAGGTTCTTCGTAGTGTGCGACGCGACCAGAATCTAAAAGACCTACCTATCATTATGATTACGTCCAGGACGGGTGAGAAACACAAGCAGCGGGCGATGGAACTTGGTGTCAATCAGTACCTGGGTAAGCCATTCCAGGAAGCGAAACTTTTAGCAACGATTGAAGAAGTTATTGAGCGCGCGAAAGCAAAACCTGAGAAAAATTAAACGTGTCTGAACCTAAACAACTGGAAGTCTACGTTCTGGCTATGCAGAAGCAGGCGGTTATATTGCCTGGTGACGTCGTGGCTGAAATCATTCCTTACGAACCGTTGCAGCGTATTGGAGATACGCCAGACTGGTTTTTGGGGCTGCTGGGTTGGCGCGGTATTCAAATGCCCGTGGTCTCATTTGAAATGCTAACGGTTGAGCGAGCCAGTTTTTCTCTTGTAAGTGTTGCTTCGGCAAGCCTTGTTATCATCAGGGGCAATACTGACCAGGCATTGTTGCCTTTCTATGCTTTGGTGGCGCAGACCCACCCCGCAGCATATGAAGTCTTTGATGAAATGCTTTTTAAAACAGGCGGTACGGTCGGGCGGACAGAGATTGCGAAGGTCAGGTTTAACAACGATGTACTTTCAATACCGAATTTGGATTATCTTGAGGCGGCGCTTATAAATTCACTAATCCACTAGATCGCCCATCACTAGCTCATTCAGTAATACCGAAATTGCCCCAGACCTGATGAGAAACCGACAATGCAACGACTGGGGCTGTTTCGGCGCGAAGCACGCGTTCACCAAATGTCACAGTATCGAACCCTATATTGATGGCCTCATTCTCTTCAGCCTTACTAAACCCGCCTTCCGGGCCGGTTAATAGGCTTACCGAATTGACGACAGATAGTCTGCGCGGTATCGGGGCCCTCCCAGGAACGGCGAGTAGCCGAATATCAGCGCTGCTGTTAGAAAGCCAGTCTGATAGGTTCGTGACTGGGTCCAGGGTAGGTAAAATATTAAGGCCGCACTGTTCGCAAGCAGCGATGATTACCTGCCGCCAGTGAATTTGTCGATGATGAATCACCTTGTGGGCTACCGCGCAGTAATCGCTGATAATTGGGGTGATACGGCTTACGCCAAGCTCGGTGACCTTCGTTAACACGCTGTTCATCGAATCTTTTTTCAGGATGCAAAGCCCTAGCGTGGTTCTTAGTTGTGGCGCCCGATTGTTTTCATCGTGCTTGATGGGTCTTACCTCAACATGATTTTTCCTGACTGATTCGATTTTACAGGTGAACTCACCGCCCTTGCCGTTAAACACCACGATGTGCTCAGCGGTGGTTTTCCGAAGCACTCGCGCCAAGTGGTGCCCTGATGCTTCGGGCAATGCGAAAGTTTTCCCTATGCTGAGGTCAGCGTCGACAAAAAATCTGGGTAGTGTCACGTTTAAAGCCCTAGATTTTTCCAAACCTTAAGGGTTGGTAGAGATTGGTTCATCGTGTAAAAATGCAGCCCGGGGGCGCCACCTTGCAGCAGGCGGTGGCAGAGCTCGGTGACGACCTCTTCGCCAAATGCCTTCAGCGCTTCCGGCTTGGCATCATAGGCTTGCAGTTGTTTTTCTATCCAACGGGGAATCTCAGCACCACACAGGTCTGAAAATCGTTTGATGCCTTTGTAGTTGGTGATAGGCATGATCCCGGGAACGATGGGAACCCTGATGTTCGCCTTGTCGCATAAATCCCTGAACCGGAAGTAAGCATCTGCGTTGTAAAAATACTGTGTGATTGCGCTGTTGGCGCCGGCATCGACTTTTTGTTTGAAGAACTTAACTTCTGTGTCGACGGAATCGGATTCGGGGTGAATTTCAGGGTAGGCTGCAATGTCTATATGAAAATGATCACCTGTCAATTGCCGGATGAACTCGACCAGTTCATTGGCGTGGAACATTTTCATCGAACTTCCAATACCTGAGGGACGATCGCCACGAAGTGCTACAAGGCGCGTAATCCCCGCAGCCCGGTATTCTAGAAGCAGAGCCTCGATAACCTCGGGTTTGTCGCCACCAAAGGAAAGATGGGGCGCGACCACGCTACCTGTGTTGGCCAAGTCAAGTACGGTCTCCTTTGTTCCATCTTTGGTTGACCCCCCGGCACCATAGGTAACAGAGAAGAAATGTGGATCAAGCTCAACAAGTCTGGCATGGACCTGCTTTACCTTGGCAACAGCCTCTTCTGTTTTAGGTGCCGAAAACTCAAAGCTGAACAATCGGGTATCCGTCATGTTTACGTGGCTGCCGCCAGCAGGTCCTTCTTATCGGTGGCCTCCCAGGTAAAGTCTTTATCTTCCCTGCCGAAGTGTCCGTATGCCGCTGTCTTTAGGTAAATGGGACGTTTCAGATCAAGCATCTCGATAAGTCCCTTGGGCCTCAAGTCAAAATGTTCTCTGACGAGTGCTTCGATCGCAGCCTCATCGATCACGCCTGTGCCGAATGTATTGACGCTGATGGAAGTGGGTTCGGCAACACCGATCGCGTAGGACATTTGAATCTCGCAGCGTTTTGCAAGACCGGCGGCAACAATATTCTTCGCGACGTAGCGGCCGGCATAAGCTGCACTCCTGTCAACCTTGGATGGGTCTTTTCCGGAAAAAGCTCCGCCGCCATGACGCGCCATGCCGCCGTAGGTATCAACAATAATCTTTCGGCCGGTCAGGCCGCAATCGCCGACGGGACCGCCAATAACGAAGTTACCGGTCGGATTAATAAAGTACTTGGTTCCGCTGTGAAGCCAGTTTTCTGGCAACACGGGTTTGATGATTTCTTCCATGACCGCTTCCTGAAGGTCCTTAAGGGAAACATCAGGAGAATGCTGGGTAGACAATACGACCGCATCAATGGCAACGGGATTGCCATCGGCATCGTACCGGAACGAAATTTGGCTCTTTGCGTCGGGTCGCAGGAAAGACAGTTTCCCTGACTTGCGGACCTCTGCTTGTTTCTCAACCAGACGGTGCGAGTAAGTGATGGGTGCTGGCATGAGCACGTCGGTTTCATTGGAGGCGTAGCCAAACATAAGCCCCTGGTCACCGGCGCCCTGCTCTTTATTTTCGCCTTCATTTACGCCCATTGCGATATCGGGAGACTGTTTGCCAATGGCGTTGATCACCGCGCAGGTGGCACCGTCGAAGCCAACCTCAGAACTGTTGTAGCCAATATCCAGCACCACGTTTCTACAAATATCCTCTACGTCTACCGAGGCTTCAGTTGTGATCTCACCAGCGAGGATGATCATGCCGGTTTTCACCATCGTTTCGCAGGCAACGCGGGCATCTCTGTCTTCACTAAGGATCGCATCAAGAATCGCGTCAGAAATCTGGTCAGCCATCTTATCTGGATGGCCCTCTGAGACGGATTCTGAGGTAAAACTGCTATTTACTGTCATGGGCTGTCCCTGTGCATTCGCCGTAAAGGCTGGGTATTCTACTGGTCGCGGGAATCGTTTCCCAGCATGTGCATATGATATTCCTTCATCCTGATAACAAATATCGCTCAATGCGAGAGTCCTGCCATTGATGATTAGGTGAGTGTAAGCGAGAATACGCGCGAACTTTTTAGTACCGGTTTTTCTATGTACGGAACCAAGATTGCCAATGCTGTGCGTGCCCTATCGATGGATGCGGTCCAAAAAGCCGGGAGTGGACATCCTGGGGCACCTATGGGGATGGCCGATATTGCGGAAGTCCTGTGGACCGATATTTTGCGTCACAACCCCGCCAACCCTGGTTGGCTGAATCGAGACCGCTTTGTGCTGTCCAATGGCCATGGTTC
>JABIVN010000573.1 GCA_018667205.1 Gammaproteobacteria bacterium
CCTGATACAGAGATTTTCCTCTCCATCGATAATTCATCGGGCGCGGTACTGCTTGAAGAACCCGGCAAACCACCCCTGCGCCAGGTAGAAACCGATATCCATACCTTTCTGAGAAGATTGAAGCCGAACACTCGTCCAGCTGACATATACTAACGTAATGAACCAAAGCCAAACCCAGAACCAATTAACGCTTGCACCAATTCGACAGGTCACCGGTGAAGTAACTTTACCAGGATCTAAAAGTCTGTCTAACCGGGCGCTACTCTTGTCAGCCCTCGCCGAGGGAACAACCCGTCTCAAAAACCTACTAAGGTCTGACGATACTGAGCGAATGCTGGCCGCATTACGGCAGCTTGGAACAGGCATCGAACTGTCAGCGGACTGGCAATCTGGTAAAGTGCTGGGGAACGCTGGAATATTTAACACACCGGATGTCCCTGACTTTTTCCTCGGAAACGCCGGAACTGCCATTCGTCCGCTAACCGCTGTTCTTAGCCTGATCCCTGGCGATTTCACCATTGATGGCGATCAATACATGCGCGAACGACCCATTGAACACCTGGTCGATGCGCTGTTGACCCTGGGCGCCCAGGCAAGTTACCCGACAAAGGTAGGCTGCCCACCTATTTTGCTCAAAGGCGGGTTGGTCAATGGCGGCAATGTCAGTATCCGCGGTGACATCTCAAGTCAATATCTAACCGCTCTGTTAATGGCTTTACCGCTTGCGGCTAAGGACTCAAAGATTACGATTCAGGGTGAACAGGTCTCCAAGCCTTACCTTGATATCACGCTCGGTATGTTGAAAAAATTTGGCGTTACGGCGAGCCATGAGAATTACCAAATATTCAACATCCCAGGGAACCAGGCTTACCGATCACCAGGTAGCTTCCTGATAGAGGGCGACGCTTCATCGGCCTCGTATTTCTTTGGAGCAGCTGCTATCGGCCGGGGACCCGTCAGAGTCCATGGACTGGGCAAACACTCGGTCCAGGGCGACTATCAGTTCCTCGACATCATTGAGTCGATGGGGGCCACCGTGAACAGGGCGGAGAGTTGGACCGATGTCACGGGCGGCGAGTTACAGGGCGTTGATGTTGATCTTAACCATATCCCGGATGCTGCAATGACCATTGCTGCCATGGCACTCTTTGCACAGGGAAAAACGGTCATACGCAACATCTACAATTGGCGAGTTAAAGAAACTGACAGGATGCACGCAATGGCAGAAGGTCTGACCCGACTCGGTGCAACCGTACAAACCACTGCGGATTCCATCACGATCGACCCACCCAGAGAAATTAGGGCTGCGACCATCGATACCTACGGTGACCACAGGGTCGCAATGTCATTTTCGCTGGCAGCACTGGGTAACGCACCGGTCACCATTAATGACCCGGAATGCACTAGAAAAACCTTTCCAGACTATTTCGACGTTTTTCAGTCCATCTCCAGAAATTGATGACCTCGACTTGAACCCCCATAAACTTCCGAGCGCTTTGATCGCCATCATCCTTTTTGGATTGCTGTACACAGAGGCCCACGCTTGGGAAACACGGCTTGATAAAGATGGTATCCTGGTTCAATCTCGACTTACCGCCGGGGCCAAATATCAGGAGTTCCGGGCTAAAGCCGAAATTGACGCAACAGTAGCCCAGGCAATAGCGCTACTTAAAGACACTCCGGCCTGCAGGCATTGGTTGTTTCGGTGTAAAGAAAGTCGGCTTATTCGAGAAATGAGCAGCACTGAAAGAATCTTCTACCAAGTGACATCGCTCCCTTTCCCTGCAAAATCGCGCGATGCTATTTTTCATGCGGCAATTACGTTTGAAGGTACGTCATCAGTACGCGTGACAATGAGTTCAATGCCAGATGAAGTACCCCAAACCAAACATGTCAGAGTACGCGAAGCATTCGGAACCTACCTGCTTGAACCGACCCGGGAGAACAAACTTCGGGTGACCTGGCAGCAGTATGTCGACCCTGGCGGCTCGCTACCTGCCTGGCTGGTCAACTCAATGCTGACAGACCTCCCGTTCAAATCACTGCGGGCTTTCCGGGAACGGGTCAAACAATCACCCTATCGCGATGCAATATGGGTCTATGGACCAGACGGAACACCAACCGGTATCAACGTTATTAGCTCGCATGACTAAGCCCAACGGATTCAAGATCTAACAGGAAGGATTTTGCCGGAAGTCCTCCACCAAATCCTGTTAGGGTGCCGTCTGCACCAATAACTCTATGGCAGGGGATGACGATCGGGAGCGGATTACGACCATTAGCTGCACCAACCGCTCTGACGGCCTTTGGACGGCCAATCCGCTCTGCAATATCGCGATAGGTCCTGGTTTGCCCAAAAGGAATTTCCTGCAGAGCCGCAAGGACGCTGAGCTGAAACGGTGTGCCGGAAGGCCTCATCTTTAAGTCAAACTGCTGTCTTTCGCCCTCGAAATATTCGTTAAGCTGATCTTCGGCCTGTTTGAAGGCGGAATCATCCTGAACCCAATCGTCCTTCGGATAGATAATGCCCTTCCCTTTTGGAAAACCAATCATTGCAAGGGTGCTGATTGGGCCGCCGAGCAGGAGTCTGCCGACGGGCGATGGTATGTATCTGTAGTACACGATCTATCCCTCCTAACGCTTCATTTCAGGACAATTGGGTCTGCCGAAGCCCGCCACAAATGCATACCTGCGTATCCACGCCAGGGCCGCCATGCTTGCGCTGTGTTAATCAGTTCCTTTTCCGAGCTAACGCCCAGGATTTTCTCTGCTACTTTTCTAATCACAAGGTCACCATGCAGGAAGGAATCCGGATTCGATAACGCACGCAAGCAAACATATTGAGCTGTCCAAGGACCGATGCCAGGTATAGCAATCATTTGGTCGTACAAAACCTGTTCATCCGCATCAAACTCAAGCTCACCATCCGCAACTGCAACCGCCAGCAGCTTTATAGCTGTTGCTCGCTTTAAAGGCATTGGCAGCGTAGCGGGGTCCAGATCGGCGAGCGTTTCTGCGCTTGGAAACACCCGCCCATACTCTGTCTGAACGCCATACTGGTCAGCAATCCTTCCCATGACAGTGGTGGCTCCCTTCACTGAAACCTGTTGCCCGACAATCGCTCGTACAGCGATTTCAAATTCATCAAAAGCACCGGGTAACCGCAGTCCAGGACGCTTCCTTACTAGCTTGCGCATGATTCTATCTTCGCAGAGCACCGAATTTATCTCTTCTGGTACGGCGTCAACGTCAAACATTGACCTGACTTTGCTCATGATTTGCATCAGCGAGCGCGTACTCCCTCCCTGAACGACACACACCAGCTGGTCGTCCAATTTCGACACTGACAAATGCCCACTCTTGCCATCAAGCACAAAAGACCGCTCGTAACTTTTAGGGGCATTGTCCAACAATCCGTTATCTGAAAGAGCATTGTCCACAGTGACGTTTTCCACACCGGGGACTGCCCTGACCCGGTAGAACTCAAGCAGACTTTGAAAGTCATAGGGCTCCCGGAAAGAAATCTTCAGTTCAATACCTTTAGCGGCTGCTGGTCTGGTTTTTCGGAGCGAGTTCGGCGATCGGCTGTAAGTTTGCACGAAATGCTTGTTGAAGCGCCGGATACTCTTATAACCTGATGAAAGCGCAATGTCAGTCATCCCGAGACTGGTTTCATCAATCAGTTTTTTTGCAAACTGCAGGCAACGTGTTTGCGCAACCGTTTTCGGCGACGCACCAAGATGGTTCGTAAACGATCTATCTAAGTGCAGGGCCGTGACGCCCAGCCGTTCACACAACACAACGACACTTCCATCATCGAGCGCACCATTGTTTATCAACCTTAGCGCTCTCGTCACCGTCGTGGAGGGTCCACGCCATGCTGGCGTTCCCGGCGCCAATTCGGGACGGCATCGAAGACAGGGCCTATACCCCGCTTCACTCGCTGCCGCGGCACTATCAAAGAAGGTGACGTTTTCTGCGCGCGGCATTTTTACCCGGCAGACAGGTCGACAATAAACCCCCGTCGTCCTCACCCCGATAAAGAATCTACCGTCGAACCGAGGGTCTCTAGCCCTCCTTGCTTGCTCAAGTTTTCCACCTGCCGTTAGCATTCAAACAACCCAACCCCGCACCTAAACATAGCTTACGCACCGAGCCACGGTCCTGCCAGCCAAAAAAGCACCTCGTTATCGAGCGCGTTTAGACATCACCTTCGGTACAATAGGCCCATGGAATTCCTTGGCAAGCTTAAATCAGTAACACCGGACCTGCTGGCCCTGCCGGGTGCGCATCATTTCTGCATCGAGCATTTCGCGGGTTATCAGTCGGAGCCGACATCGATCCAGCTACAGGTCGTCCTGCTGCATGAGGCCGGTGAGATTTACACCATAATATCCGACCATGAATTTTCAGCCAGTATCGACGTGAATAACCTCGGGGACCTGACTGCCGCTGCTAGCAAAATGAGTAGAGAGCCAATTTGTCTTAGCCGACCATTTGAACTGGAAACCGTCAGCATCCAAAAACCGTGGGGACAGGAGATCTGGTATTCAGGCATCGAACAACGAGGCGTATCAACGGTAAAAAATGTCCCCCTTCCCTGGTTACTGTCCGTCTTCGGAGATTACCTTGGATGTGCGGGTGCCCCCATGCTGCTAAAAATTCTTGCGCCATTCCCTGCGCCAAATCTTGGCGACCTGTATTTTGAAATGCACGAAAAGAAGATCGAAGTTTATGTGGTGACACAAATCGACCCAAAAGCATGGCCGAACGGTTCGGGAAAAATTCGATACGGCTTCAATCAGGACGTGATCAGTGAATTCGAATCAGTGGACAGATTCCGCAACAGTTACCAGCTGTCGGTAAACGAATACCGACTGACCAGGAACGAAATAGATGCACAGCTTAAGTCACTAAGAACCCAACAGGGTCTTAGCCCAGACATTATTGTCGCGCCCGCTGTGTACAACGAATTTATGGCGCAGATTGACCCTGAACTTAGAGACAGGGAAGAGTGGTTGAGGCAATCCATGTATCGTCACACCAACATGCTGGATTTAAGCATCGGTGATGTTGTGACCGTCGCGCCAATGGTACCCCATTCGTTACAACACGGCGTGAGAGTGGTCGAGTTCCAAACCCCCCATTACGAACGATACATCCTGTCTTTTGGACAAGAGGTCTTGACGCAGGATCACTGGGATACGGAGAGCGCTATGGCAGGCGCGAGAACTGAAATTGCAACACCCGAACCGCCCGTGCAGCTCTCGCCAGGGCTTGATCTCATCGCCGATTTCGATGCATTCAAAGTCTTAAGGCTCATGCTCGACCCAGGGGATTCGGCACAAACCCAGCATACCAACTACACCATCGTCATTGGCGTAGCTGGCGAAATGACTCTGGACGATCTGACAGCCCTAGGCCCGGAACAGGCATTTTTTCAGGCCCCAAAGGGAGCACTTCAATTTACTAATCGGGGTACTACCCCGGCGACGGTGCTCATCGCCGAAGAAAATAAACCGCCCCTTTAAGAAGGAAGAAGGTCCTTAACTGCGTCACGTTCTTCTATGAGTTCAGCCTCGGTGTCATTCATTTTTTCTCGACTGAAATCGTTTATGGCAAGTCC
This sequence comes from Gammaproteobacteria bacterium, assembly GCA_018667205.1. Classification (GTDB taxonomy): domain Bacteria; phylum Pseudomonadota; class Gammaproteobacteria; order Pseudomonadales; family Azotimanducaceae; genus UBA9659. The sequence continues at coordinate 5,627 of JABIVN010000573.1, forward strand.
CTGGACAATTTTCCAGTCGCCACCGGCACAGGTACACGGGAACGAATAAATCAATCCTTCTGCGATACCGTAACTACCATCAGAATAAACAGCCATACTAACGACTTCACCATCAGTACCCAGCGCCCAATCGCGCATATGCTCGATAGCAGCATTAGCCGCTGACGCTGCACTTGATAACCCTCTGGCTTTGATAATCGCCGCACCCCTTTGTTGAACCGTAGGGATAAACATTTCTTCTACCCAAGCCTGATCAACCAGCGTGTCGGCAGCTGTGCCGTCAACAGACGCATGACTTATATCCGGATATTGAGTAGCCGAGTGATTACCCCAGATCGAAAGCCCAGTGACATCTGATACGTGTTTGCCTGTTTTTTGGGCAAGTTGAGTCACCGCACGATTGTGATCAAGCCGAGTCA
>JABIVN010000574.1 GCA_018667205.1 Gammaproteobacteria bacterium
AGCCCATTAACACGAACACCCATTTCTTTGAGTTCCTCTGCCCAGCTTTCCGTTAACCGCCAAAGTGCAAACTTCGCGCAATCGTATCCTGTTGCCGGCCCGCCCGTCAGGTAAAACCCTGGGCGAACGTGGTCCGTCAGAATATTAATGATATTTGACGTCCCGGACTTTTCCAGCAGGGGCACCGCTGCCGCCGTACAGTAAAAGGCACCCATCGCGCACGAACCCATCGCATTATCGAACGCTCGGGTTTGGGTGTCCCAATCGCCGGAGGTCAATTTGGTATCACCGTACACCGCAGCGTTATTCACGAGCAGGTCAATATGATTGATTTTGCCATTTAGATCATCAAAAACAGCTCGCACAGCGTCCCGGTCTCCGATATCGCAGGTATAACTAAGGCAGGTGCCGCCGGCTGATTCAACCTGCGAGTGTGTCATCTTGTTCTCGACCGCATCTATATCCAACGCGATAATCGTTGCGGATTCTTTTGCCCAGCTTATTGCTACCTCGCGGCCAATACCGACGGCGCTACCTGTCACAAAAACAACTTGATTCACGGGACTATTCCTTTAAGTGAGTCCTATAAAGATACAGGGTGATTCGCGTCAGGTGAACATTTATGTGTACGGGAACGCATGAAATGAGGACCTTTCCTAATCACATAGGAGCAGGAACCCTCACAGACCCAGTGATCCTGAGATCGAGTACACACTGCTATCCGGAGCGTCCCCGCTGGTGCGATCCACCGAAATGACCAGACGACAAAACTGAGAACCCGCTCGATTCACTAGGCCAACATCGTGGAAAAAAATACCAAAGGGTCTTTGACACGGGTTGCGTTTACAAATTATTGTCCAACAAGTCGTCTCTGAAGGAAGCGTCCAAATCACCATGCAAGACGATGATTAGTCTTTTGAAACCGTCATCTTCGGCACAGGATTTTCTTCTTTTTTAGCCTGTCACCGGAATACATCATCAATTTTATTTTTTCTAAAATGGTTTCACTTATAAGACTGTCAATTATTGAACTAGTCCTGAGCAAGATGCCCTCAATATACTTCCCCTTGATTGTGACCGAAAACTATCGCCAACGTCGGCAAGTCCAGTGGCTTTTTTCAAACGCTTCATCGAAGCTGACAAATCTTTCATCACTATATCTGTCAATCTCGACCTCTTTCTCTTTACCCACTTATGAATTTCCAACACCTCCGGAAAAATCATATTTGAAATGGGGGTCGCCTGTGATGCGCCCATCCGCATGAACAACATGCGTTTCCGGACTGGCAATGTCCAGAAAATCCTGAACAGTGAAGAGACCCAGGATTTCACTGTTTGGATTCGGCTCAACGTGATTTTGCAAAAGAACCTCGCTGTCACTCTCGAAAATACCACGCGCCTCAAAGCCTTCCGGGCAGTCGCTGAACGGCGTATGAAATGATCCTGGCGCCTCGTAGGAAAACATGCCGTTGTCAACACGATTGGTACCCTCGCGGTAGCCAAACCAGCCCTTGGTCGTAAACGACATCGCCCGGCAGATGTGAAAGTGCGACGGAAAGTCAGGCGCACCCGGATCCATACGAAAGGCGTAGGCCACTGTGTTGGTGGGCACATGAACCGTTAGCGCCTTAAAGTACGATCCTTCAGCCACTTCTACCCATTCAAGGTCATTCGCCTGAATATCGGCGGTAATTCTGTCGAGTTGCGCAAAACCAGATCCCATAGCCATACCTTTTTAAGTGAAATATCACGAACATCAAGCACCATTAGCGACAAATAGTAAAGACCCTGAAGAAACCGGCTTACCCCGAATATCATCACATGATTAGAACCATACCTTCCCCCCAGCGCTGCAGATCCATGGCATGTTCGCGGTGGTGGTGCTTACGGCGCCTTTAGCAACCTGTGTTGTCAACCCAGATGAACTATTGGGTAGCCCAAGTAGACCGAGACCGGAGCCGGTCTTGGTAAGCTTTTACGTTCGCCGGAAACAGAAATGGCTTACCCGTGAGCTTACGCACTAGCGAGGTAAAGTCTAAGGCAACGCCAAAGGTGATATCAGCGATGCTAAAACGATCCAACGCCAAATATTCATGCTCATTTAAGTGATCATCAAAAATAGCGAGACTGCTTACCGCTCGGCCTACGCATTGCTCTCCCCACTCCACCACCGGCGTTTCGCGGTCCTTAAAAAAACCGCTAATATTGCGGAACGCACCGGTAAGTTCTAGGAAGTAGTTCTGCTCGGCGCGACGATTCCACATTTCAACAGTAGCCATGGCCTCAGGCGTTTCACCGAAAAGGTTAGGATTAGGATGTAATCCTTCAAGATACCGGCAGATGGCTACTGACTCTGACAGGTACTCACCGTTATCCAACTCCAACACGGGGACGCGGCCCATTGGGTTACGGGTTTTATGCTCGGCCATCAGGTTTTCGCCGGATTGAATATTCACGTCCTCTCGCGGCAGGTCAGCACCTTTTTCTGCAAGGAACAGGTTCACCCGGCGGGCATTAGGTGAACGGGATTCATAGAGTTTCATAGAATTAGCCTTGTTGTTGTGCCGTTAAGTTTAAGTAGAACGCTAAAAATCAGCCGTTTGCTAAAAAACCAAAATGCTGAGAATATTCTGATGAAGTCGCCACAGGCTAATCTTGAGCGTCCTATAACTGGACTAATGATACCTTGGTTCATTTCAACCACTAGCCGGCCGGAAGCTGGTTGGCCAAAAAAACCGCTGCAAGATCGGCATGCCCCGTTGGCGATAGCCATCAATGTTAGTTAAGTAACCCCAGTGGGAAAGTTATACTACTATGGCGAATTTAGGAGTTGGTAATGACTATTTCACTGATCGGTGCCGGCTACGGTCGCACAGGTACGCTTTCCCTGAAGTCAGCGTTAGAAACATTAGGCTACAACAAATGTCATCACATGATTGAAGTCATACGAAATCCAGGCGAACCAGAAAAATGGTTACAGGCAATTGAAGCAAAAACCGTTAACTGGGAGAGCTTATTCGATGGGTATGAAGCCACAGTCGACTGGCCCGCCTGCCACTTTTATCAGGCATTGGCAGACTACTACCCAAAAGCAAAAGTCCTACTAAGCGTTAGGGATCCCCTCGAGTGGTTTGAAAGCATGTCTGCAACAACACTTAGAGTGATACGAAAAAGGATGCAGGCCAGCAAAGCCGGTCAGCCAAAAAACCTGGGTGCTGAACTCGTGGTTAAAGCCGCTTTTCGCGGAAATATTGATGATGCTGAACACGCCATCAGAATGTTTAACCAGCACACGAAAGAAGTCATGGAGGCTATCGACCCGGCGCGATTGCTAATCTACAACGTCCGTGAGGGATGGGAACCGCTTTGTCAGTTTTTGGGTAAACCAGTACCTGATATCGCCTTCCCACGCGTCAACTCACGCGAAGAGTTCGAAGAAATATTTTTTGGCAGCAGTCTTAAGCAACATTAACCAGAAACCTTTGCATGGCGTCAATCAATAAAATATGACAATAACTTCACTGGATCGCAAGACAGTCCTGATCACCGGGGGCGCTAGAGGCATCGGCAAAGGCATCGCGAGGGCTTGTCTGGAAGAGGGTGCGCAGGTTGTTATCACCAACTTGAATATTGACGTCGGCAAAGAAACCGAGGCGGAACTATCCGGTCTGGGATCAATCAGAGCCATACGCTGTGATGGTACCGACCGCCTAGCAGTAGACCAGCTTATGGAAGACGTCTGGGCTAATGAAGGCCCAATAGATGTGGTGTTCAGTAACGCCGGTCGCGGTTTCGGCGCCAGCACGCTGGAAGCCTCGATAGAAGATGTAACCGACATCTTCTCAACAAACTACAATTCGGCCGTTCACCTAGCGCAGAGTTACATTCCCAGGATGATCGCGCTTGGCCGCCCTGGTCATATTATGTTTACAGGGTCGGAGCACTCCGTCGGATTACCTGCCGGTAACGAAGGACTGAACTTTGGTTTCTATAGTGCGACCAAACATGCACTACTTGCATTGGCAGAATGGCTAAGAGCCGACCTTGAGCAGACCAACATGTCCGTTAGCTTATTGATGCCAGGCCCCGTTCTGACAGAAAGTCTGGAGGCTAGCCTCAAAATCCTAGAAACAGATCCTGCACACCATCAGATTCGGCAGAAATTCACCAAAGAAGTAGAAACTCTACTCCGAGAACGCATGATCTCGACCCAGCAGTGCGCCCGACGCGCGCTCCAGGGGTTGAAGCAAGGACAATTTTACATACCCACCCAGTCTTACATCAAATCAGACATTGACCGACGCCATGAGGAGCTTGAACGAGCCTTTTCAATATTGGCCAGCGATCAGTGAACTCGGTTTCACTTACCCCCGCGTGATCTCGTCTCAACCCACCCAGGGAAAACAACTTGATGAGAAAAAATATGGGCTCGGCAGTCGTTACTCAGACGCATTCACGCGACGCCACCCCTTAGGCATTCGGTCAAGAGTTTGTTAATCTTTGCCTCTTAGATAATAAATAAGAGTAGGTACCATGTCTGAAAATCGATTAGCTATCGTTGCTGACAAGCACGACATTGAAACCTTGCAACGACTCTATGCCAAGGCCACGGACTTGATTGGTCTTGGGACCGAAGAAGCATTTGAAGAGGGCAGAGACATCTACCGTCGCATCTATACAGACGATGTTGATATCCGCACAGCAAATACCGGAGATGAACCCTTAGTCGCTAAAGGCCCTGATGCTTGGGCTGACGTTTGTCGCAGCGCACTGAATGACTATACAGGCACTCAGCATTTGATAGGCACCCAGCTTACTGAGGTTAATGGCGATGAAGCACAGATAGAAAGTTATCTGAATGCCTGGCACAAGAACCCAGATTTAACGGTCTACTACTTTTTAGGCACCTATATTTCGAAAACACGAAGAACCCCTGATGGCTGGAAAATCTACGACATGACATTACGCCTAGATACGCAAGGCACGGCACAAACAACCTGAAATAACGGCGTCATCGTAGTCGCAAGTTCAACCTTGATTCAGTCCGTGATCGACTTCCGAGATTTTCACATTTCGATCAAGTGAAACACCAGGCTCCTACTTTAAGTTAAGCCTCTATTTCTCTTACCTTTATTCGACTTGTTGGCGAATAAATCGCGCCGCTTGGCGACAAGCGTACTTGAAAAGTGCCGGGTATGTGCGGGTTCGATTACACTGTCCTCTCGTCATAGGAAAGGCCCTTACTCTTCTTGAATTTACCACCTTGTCCCGACTGCTCATTCCAAATTATATGACCCATTAATAAAATCGAAACCCACGGGTAACCAGCGATGCGAAAAGTTGACATCACACAGGAGCCAGTTGAGCTCTACAAGATCCTGAAATTCGAAGGATTGGTAACAACCGGTGGCGAAGCCAAATTACTCATTGATGACGGACAAGTCACCGTTAATGGTCAAATTGAGACCCGCCGGCGGAAAAAAATTGTTAATGGTGATGTTATAGAGTTCGGGGGGGAGACACTAAAAATGCAATTGGTTTCGGCTAATGAGCGCGGAGAATAAACCACTCGGTTAGCCTTATTTCAGTTTTAAACAACAATGCTGGATTGAGTCACCATTAGACCCGTTCAGGATGAGTTGGTTAAACCACGCCTGACCAGCCACGCACCGATCGTGAGGTTGAACCAAAGCATCAACACCCAACGCATCATTACACATCCAACAAAGAGCTGCTTTATGAACTCTTTACAGGATGCTAGATACGTACTTTACGTTTGTTTGCCCACCGTCGACGGGGATTATCTGCCGGGTAGTATCGCGGGATCCATCACTAGCGAGAAACACCATCACCGGACCCAAATCTTCGTTGGGGTCACCCTACTTCTGACCCATCGCAATAGACTGATGGTGTTGCCAGAAGCTAGCTGCTTCCTGCTCTTCTTTCAGGTTAAACGTTCCTTCAATGTACATCGGCGTCGCCATTGCTGAAAGAACGGCATTCACTCGAATTTTATCATTCCGCCAAGTTCCTGCTGCAGTTCTGGCCCAAGAATAAACAGTCCCCTTCGCTGCAGATTAGGCAGTAGCCATGGTCTCTAGTCATGGTCTCTAGTCATCGTCTCTGGTCATCGTCTCTGGTCAGGGCGCCACTGAGCGGTGGTAAAGACCCAGACTAGACATTTCTGGCCAACAAAATAGTCAGCCAAGCCTCTGGGTAACAAATGCCTGCTCTGCATAAATTGTTCCGTGGCGATAGCTTTCAGGGTGTTTTCTAACAGGTATTCTCAGTCGAGCATCTTCAATGCAATGCTTGCCGAGCCAATCGCTATCGCTCGTTCGGTCTCATCGATCTGGGTGAGCTCCAGGTCAACGATCATTTCATCCTCAACCTGACTTAGCGCAATGACTTTGCCGCTGGCTGTTAACAGTTGATCCTTAAAAAAAGGGCCCCTAAGCTTCGCCGACACGGAAACAATGCGGCCATTGTCACCTATCCAATCTCTTAACATGGCGTGGAAAAATGCCAACTGAAGCGGCGCCATGGCAAAGGGAGCGGGGAACCCCTCTGCCTCTGCCACAGCATAATCCCAATGGTGCGGAGCAAATTCATCATTAACTGCAGCAAACCGATTCCAATGCTCTATGGTGCCTTTGCGCTCAAACGCGGGCAACTGTAAGCCCACGCCTAGTTTATCAATGGATGTCATATTACGCCTCCAAACCCGATGTTTTCTAAACACTGGTTTTCCCACGCTGTTGGTTTTTTAAGCGCGGTATCAGTATCTGACAAACACCGAATCCGTGGTGCGGATCCATTCGTCAGATTGGTTGTGCCATTCGTTAGACAGCGTCGTGTAGAGCATCCGTCCCATTCTTCCATCGCGCTCAAAATAATCACTGATGCGAACAACCGAACGAATAACATCACCGGCACGAATCCGAACTCGCCCATGCTGCTCTCGAATTTCACTGAGTAACATTGCTTTGAATTCAGGTGGTTTTATGCCGAGTTCATCTTCACTGAAAGCGGTTTGGGAAACTTTAGGATCGGTCAGCAACGGCTTCGCTGTACTCCAAGCAAATGGATTGAATTCTTCAGGCGCGACGATGCAGCCATACTGAGTCGTAGCGGCATAGTCCTCGTCCCAAAATTGTCGTGGCGGGGGCTCAGGATAATAAACAGCGATGGCCCACTTACGGATATCAGCAATGGTCACCGGGTGGGACACGGATTCGCGCATGACCGCACCTACGATGCTTCGCATATCTTCAGTCACTAAACTTTCAGCCACCAAAATTTCAGTTGCTTCGCTACCCGCCTCAGAACCATCGGTCTCAGAAGCATCGGTCTCAGAAGCATCGGTATCAGAAGCATCGGTATCAGAATCATCAACCACTAATCGCTCCCGTTGTCGTCCTGTAGAAATTATTTATCACTCTCGTGGGTTCTCCCGTAGGTGGGTGCTCCCGTAGGTGGGC
>JABIVN010000575.1 GCA_018667205.1 Gammaproteobacteria bacterium
AGGGGATATCCATCACACGGTGTAACTTGCCAAAGTCTTTCCGGATACGTTTCTTCTCAGTGTACGAATAGGCCATTCATGCCTCCCAGCGGGTCATAGGGTCACAATAATTTTTTAGACGCAAAAAAGACCTGGCAACATCTCTGTTGCCAGCCTTCTTGAACCTAACTTCAGGATATTCAATTCCTGAATTACTTGAGCTCAACAGATGCGCCTGCTTCCTCGAGTTGCTTCTTGATGTCTTCCGCTTCGTCCTTCGTCACACCTTCCTTAACGGTAGAAGGAGCCTCATCGACAAGGGCTTTGGCTTCTTTCAGGCCTAAACCAGTGATCGCGCGGACCACTTTGATAGCGCCTACTTTCTTTTCGCCTGGAGAAGTAATGATAACGTCAAATTCGTCCTTCACTTCCTCGGCACCCGCGTCACCACCATCAGCAGCAGGGGCTGCTGCAACTGCGGCGGCGGCAGATACGCCAAACTTTTCTTCCATTGCTTCAACCAACTCGACAACGTCCATGACGCTCATCTCGGCGATTGCATTTAAAATATCATCTTTAGATAATGACATTAGTCCTATCTCCAATTAGTAGTAATAAAATTCAAGCAGCTGCTTCTTGTTTCTGATCTCGTACTGCTGCAACACCCCGGGTTACCTTCGCTGGCACGTCGTTAAACGTTCTGACCAACTTAGTAATTGGCGCTTGCATCACACTCATCAGTATAGATAGCGCTTGGTCACGTGTAGGCAGCTTAGCAAGGGCATCAATCTGCGTAGCAGGAAGTAACTTCCCACCGACAGAAAGGGCTTTGATTTCAAAGTCCTTATTTTCCTTGGCAAAATCCTTGAACACCCTGGCGCCAGCGCCTGGATCTTCCAGTGAAAAAGCGACAATGGTGGGACCAAGTAGTGCTTCTTTCATGCACTCAAAATCAGTACCTTCGAAAGCCCTCTTAGCCAGCGTGTTACGAATAACGCGTACTTGTACACCAACTTCGCGTGCCTTCTTTCTTAACGCTGTCATGTTGTCCACCGATACTCCCCGGTAGTCAGCGATAACAGCAGAAAGGGCTTGGCTCGCGGTATCGTTCACCTCAGCAACAATCGCCTGCTTCTCTTTAAGTCCTATTGGCACAGTTACGTACTCCCGACTTGTTTAAAATTGCTGCAATCTGCCTGTCACTCAGCTTGCAACGCTACTCACGGCGATGGATTCAATTCTTGAATCGGGCACACCGTCTGCGCAGGCTTTTCGTTTTAACCATCCACTCATCCGAGTATCCGGGCCTGCGGTCTTTGACGAGTCAATCGGTCGAAACCTCTTGAACCCTTCAAAATTTTCAGCTTCGAGCGCTAGCCCGGTGCTTTGATCATTTACGAGAGAGCGGCTTCGCCTAAATCTCCAAGGAAGCTTGATCGATAGGGATGCCGGCACCCATTGTCGTCGACAGTACGATTTTCTTAACGTAAGTACCTTTAGCGCTGGTTGGTTTTGCTTTTTTCAGGTCAATAATCAACGCTTCAATATTTTCCTTGATCGCTGTAGATTCAAACCCTACTTTGCCAATACCCCCGTGAACAATACCGTTCTTGTCAGTTCTATAACGAACCTGGCCTGCCTTCGCATTCCTGACCGCTTCGCCGACATCCATGGTAACAGTTCCAAGCCTTGGATTTGGCATTAGACCACGCGGCCCTAGAACCTGACCCAATTGACCCACGACCCTCATGCTGTCAGGCGTGGCAATCGCTACGTCAAAATTCAGCTCACCGCCCTTAATGGCCTCGGCGAGGTCATCCATGCCAACGATGTCTGCACCAGCAGCGGTAGCTTCTTCAGCTTTTTCGCCCTGCGCAAAAACGGCTACACGAACATCTTTCCCTGTTCCATTGGGAAGGACTGTCGCGCCCCGCACGACTTGATCAGATTTCTTTGGGTCTACCCCAAGATTGATACTGATGTCGATTGACTCATTGAACTTCACGGTTGACAGTTCACTCAGCAGGGTAACCGCTTCTTCAATAGCGTAAAACTTACCTACCTCGATCTTCTCTTTGATCGCCTTTGCTCTTTTTGTCAGCTTAGCCATTACACTACCCCCTCCGTCTCTATACCTGACGCGCGAGCAGTACCCGCAATCGTCCTAACGGCCGCATCCATGTCTTTAGCCGTAAGATCCGGTTGTTTGGTCGTCGCGATCTCTTCGAGTTGTGCCCGAGTGACCTTGCCAACTTTCTTCGCGTGAGGCTCGGGACTGCCTTTGACAATACCGGCCGCTTTTTTCAACAGGACTGCCGCTGGTGGCGTTTTCTTGATAAACGTAAAACTCTTATCCGCATAGACCGTAATCACGACGGGAACAGGCATACCTTGTTCCAGGGATTGTGTCTCGGCATTGAATGTCTTACAGAATTCCATAATGTTCACACCATGCTGGCCCAAAGCAGGACCGACGGGTGGACTTGGATTGGCTTTACCTGCAGGAACCTGCAGTTTTATATAGGCACTGACTTTCTTAGCCATTGATCTTCTCCTTGGGTGCAAACGCATGACTCATTTCATGCTCCCCGTATATGACAGTTCCCGACTAAAGTCCCTGCCAGATTAAAATTCTGGTGATTAACCTAACCTTTTTCTACTTGCCCGAAATCAAGTTCGACGGGCGTGGAACGTCCGAAAATCGTTACCGCTACATGTAAGCGGTTCTTCTCGTAATTAACTTCTTCAACAACACCGGTAAAATCATTAAAGGGTCCATCGATAACCCGAACCAGTTCGCCTGGCTCAAATACCGTCTTCGGTGTGGCATTTTCCGTGCCGGCTTGCACACGCTGAAGAATTGCCGCCGCTTCAGCATCGCTGATTGGTGCAGGTTTGTCCGCTTTGCCACCAATGAAGCCCATCACACGCGGCGTTTCCTTCACCAAGTGCCAGGTATCGTCGCCGAGTTCCATCTCGATGAGTACGTACCCTGGGAAAAACTTCCGCTCACTGCGGCGTTTCTTTCCTGCCCTCATCTCGACGACTTCTTCTGCCGGCACGATCACTTCACCAAATTTTTCAGCGAAGCCGGAAAGCTCAATACGCTCTCCTAACGCGCGCATCACCTGCTTCTCGTATCCCGAGTAAGCGTGCACCACATACCAGCGTTTACTCAACGTCTACTCCCTAACCAATTACACCCCGAACGCCCCAACTCAAACTTGAGTCCAGCCCCCAGAGAATCAACGCCACAACGATTACTACCGCCACCACGATCAACGTGGTTTGAGTTGTTTCCTGCGTCGTTGGCCAAACTACTTTCCTAACCTCTACTCGTGCTTCCTTGGCGAGATTCCAAGCCCAGGCGCCCTTCTCCGTCTGCAATGCTAACCCGATTGCAAACGCAGCAAACAGAACGCCCGCAAGTGCGCGAAACAAGGGTTCAATCGCGGCATAGTAGGAATTGGCGTAGATGCCGCCTCCTACTATCGCTAGCACTATCACCCATTTCAAGGCGTCCAACTGATACTCACTCGTTTCCGATTTGCTACTCATCTGTCAGACTCTTCTCGAATTCCTGCCCCCTTGCGGGAACCGAAGCATGTGGCAGGCCAGGAGGGAATCGAACCCCCAACCTGCGGTTTTGGAGACCGCTGCTCTGCCAATTGAGCTACTGG
>JABIVN010000576.1 GCA_018667205.1 Gammaproteobacteria bacterium
CCACTTATCCCACCGTACTCGTCATAGACAACGGCGAGGTGATTACGGGTAGCGCGAAACTCCTGCAACAACACATCCAATCGCTTGCTTTCGGGGATAGAAGTTGGTGGTCTAAGACCATCGCGCAGATTGAACTTTTGTTTACTGTTTTTTTGCGCAAGCGGAAGCAGGTCTTTGGCCAGCAGGATACCTACTATCTCGTCCTGGTTTTCACCAATGACCGGAAATCGAGAGTGGCCGCTGGCTATCACCAGAGGAAGAAATTCCTCAGGATCCTGGTCAAGGCGAACAAAAACCACCTGGGCTCGAGGAATCATAACCTCCCGAACCTGCATATCACGAACGGAGAGCGCTCCCTCAATAATACTGAGCGCTTCACTATCAAGTAACTCACGTTGTTGGGCGGACCGGAGCAATTCCAACAACTCTGAGCGGGAACTGGGCTCGCTATTCAGCGCCAGGGAAAGTTTTTCTAACCAGGATTTTGAACCGTCCTGATCATTCATAAGGATTACCCATGCCTAGCCTCAATAACAAGTCTGTCTCTAATTGTTCCATCCGAACTCGTGGTGCCTCTTCCATGTGATCGTAACCTAATAGATGTAGTAAACCATGAATCAACATGTGAGCGTAACGATCCGTAAAACTCCTACCATACTGGTCTGATTCGAGCTTGACCACCTTACTGCAGATCACAATATCACCTAAAACTTCGACTTCGTCGACGGATATCCCCGCCGGAAACGAAAGTACATTGGTCGCCTTTTCCAGCCCCCGATATTGCGCATTGAGCGATGTGATTTCCTGTTCATCAACGATACGGACTGAAACTTCGGAGGGTTGACGATTAAGACAATCAAGCACAAATTCAAGCCAGCGTGATAACTGCCCTTCATCGGGTTCCCCTGGAAGCCTCTCTGCGCTTCTGGAAACACCCACCTCGTGCACGAGACTATCTGCGGTCTTGGTTGTCTTCGAACTTACCATAGGCTTCCACTATCCTTTGCACCAAAGGATGCCTTACCACGTCTTTCACACCGAAGTGGGTGAACGAGATCCCCTTCACTTCGTCGAGCACTACCAGGGCATGTTTAAGTCCAGACAATGTCTTCACTGGCAAATCAATCTGGGTAATATCCCCAGTTATCACTACGGTGGAACCAAAACCAATACGAGTAAGAAACATCTTCATTTGCTCCGCCGTCGTGTTCTGGCTTTCATCAAGAATAATAAAGGAGTCATTTAGCGTTCGGCCTCTCATAAACGCCAGGGGCGCTACTTCAATAACGTTACGCTCAATCAACTTCTCTACCTTCTCAAAACCCAGCAACTCATAGAGCGCGTCGTAAAGCGGCCTGAGGTACGGGTCAATCTTTTGGGCCAGGTCGCCAGGCAAGAACCCTAGTTTTTCGCCTGCCTCTACCGCAGGCCGAACCAAAAGGATCCTTCTGATGCTTTCCTGCTCCAGCGCCTCTACCGCGCAGGCAACCGCCAGATAAGTTTTACCGGTTCCAGCAGGGCCAATCCCAAAATTAATATCGCTGCCTCGAATCGCGTCGACATACCGAATCTGGTTACCACCTCTTGGCTTTATACTTTTCTTTCTGGTGCGTATCAGATTTTGGTCTTCTGCGTCGGGATCGAGCAGTGCCTCTACACCGGATTCCTGTAGAAAAAGGTGCACAACTTCTGGCGTCAGTTTGTCACCACCCGCGACCTCCCGATAAAGCTGCTTCAACAACTCGCCCGCGGCGCGAGCCACATCGCTATCACCCACCAACTGAAAATCATTACCACGGTTATTGATGGTTATTCCGAGACGTTTTTCAATCTGCTTCAGGTGTGTATTAAGCGGCCCACACAAGGCGGATAGTTGACTTGAATCATTCGGCTCCAAAGTGACATGGAGGGGTTCAGGGTTTTGTACAGTCATAATGAGTTGCTTCGGGTTAGCTAGCTTGTACCTTCGAGTCAGGCAGGGTAAATCCAATCAAACGCTCAATCAATGAGTCGTCCACGCAACGAATTGGGCAGGGCTTCACCAACTTCGACATCCGCAAAACCACCAATTAGAGCGTGATTAGATGAGACAAAATTAACCACTCGATTATTTTCAGTTCTTCCCTGAAGCTGTCCGGGGTCCTTCCTTGAAGGACCTGTGACCAGGATTCTCTCCACCCGGCCAACCATAGACTCACTAATCCTCATCGCCTGGCCAACCAGACGCGCCTGTAAAATCGCCAGCCTTTCTTTCTTTACTGACATGGGCGTGTCATCTGGTAAATCCGCAGCGGGCGTACCAGGCCGCGCACTATAGATGAAACTGAAGGACTGGTCGAAACCAACTTCTTCGATGAGCTTCATTGTGGCCTCAAAATCGGCCTCGGTTTCGCCGGGAAATCCGATGATAAAGTCGCTGGACAGACTAATACCAGGCCGCAGCTTACGTAACTTCCTGATCCGAGACTTGTATTCGAGGACAGTATAACCCCGTTTCATTTTCGCGAGGATCCGGTCAGAACCGCTTTGAACTGGCAGGTGCAGATGGTTCACCAGTGCAGGAACCTCTGCGTAGACATCAATGAGTGAATCACTGAACTCCACAGGATGCGACGTCGTATACCTAATTCGGTCAATACCTTTGATGTCTGCCATCAGCGAGATCAAATAAGCAAGGTCGGCAACTTGGTCTCCCTCCTGCAATGATCCCCTATAGGCATTCACATTTTGGCCCAGCAGGTTGATTTCTCTGACGCCTTTTTCAGCGAGTCTTGTTATCTCTCTGAGGACGTCCATCAGGGGCCGGCTTACCTCCTCACCACGGGTGTAAGGCACCACACAAAAGCTGCAGTACTTACTACAGCCCTCCATAATAGAGACGAAAGCGCTAGGGCCATCTACAGACGGTTCTGGCAAACAGTCAAATTTCTCGATCTCTGGAAAGCTAATATCAACCTGCGGTTTTTTGGTCGAACCGGCTAAAGCGATCAGCCCCGGTAACCTGTGCAACGTCTGCGGACCAAAAATCACGTCTACAAACGGCGCGCGGCCAATGATAGCTTCACCTTCCTGACTGGCGACGCATCCGCCAACACCAATTTTCAACGCTGGATTCTTTACCTTCAACTTGCGCCAACGGCCCAGTTGATGAAACACCTTATCTTGAGCTTTTTCCCTTATCGAGCAGGTGTTTAATAACAACAAATCCGCCTCGGTTTCATCGTCGGTCAGCTCATAACCTTGGGATTCACTCAACAGATCCACCATCTTCGAAGAGTCGTACTCATTCATCTGGCAGCCGTGCGTCTTGATAAATACTTTAGCCATTTAGCGTTAGTGGTACCGAGTAGTGGGGCGCGTCATTATAGCCTTGAAATTTCAGGTTAATACCCCAATTTTGAGAGATTCATGGGTTGTTCGCGTCTGTTTGGTTGACAAGACCCCCTAGAAAAAGAAAACTACATCGTTAACTTGGATAACCACTAATGCCCAGCACCCCTATTTACAAGATTATCTTCTTCAATCAGGGACAGATTTATGAAATCTACGCCCGACAGATCTACCAATCTGACCTCTATGGATTTATCGAAATAGAAGAACTGGTCTTTGGTGAGCGTTCTGGTGTTTTGGTCGACCCCAGCGAAGAAAAATTAAAAGCAGAATTTGAGGGGGTCAGTCGAAGCTATCTAC
>JABIVN010000577.1 GCA_018667205.1 Gammaproteobacteria bacterium
CTGCTGCAGTACCTGGTTCTCCTCAAAGCTGAGAGCCCCGCCACCATATTCCGTGGGCCAGGTTGGGGCAGTCCAGCCGCGCTCAGCCATCGCATCCCGCCATTTGTCGGCGTCAGCGTTATTATAAATTTCAAAAGCATCCTCAAAATGGACAGCCTTGTTGCGCATACTATCGGGACAATTTTCGCCGATGTAGGCTTTGGCTTCTTTCCTGAAGGCCTGAAGATCCATAGGTGACTCCTTTTCCAGCTTGTTTTCTCTTCGATTGGAAGATTAAACGCTAATTGAGGGCTCTAGCCAAGGTGTACCCGCACGCAATACCTTCATCAACCTCAGCCATCCCGATATAATTGTCCAACCTATAAAAATTGCCCATTGCCATAAGCTATGTTTTATTCCCCCTGTCGTAACTGGAAGGAATTTAACATGGCCTCAACCGAAACCACTGAACAACGAGAGTTCAGAGAATACTGCAGCGCTTGGCTTATCGAGCACAAGCCACCGCCCACTAAAATCCCCCTTCCCCAGGCAGCCTACGAGGTCACTTCCGAAGACCATCGCAGTTACCTGGTGGACTGGCAGGCTAAATGCTACGAGGCAGGCCTGATAGCGACGGACGTACCAAAAGAATATGGCGGCCACGGGCACGATCACTTTCAGCAAATCGCCAGCACGGAAGTGCGACGAGCCAATGCGCCGTATTTTATTAACTGGATCGGTCTCGGCATGGCCGCCCCCACGTTACTCGCTCATGGTACAGAGGAACAAAGGAAGACTTTTCTACCCCCCATTTTCTCAGGAGAGGAAATATGGTGTCAGGGCTTCAGCGAGCCAGGCGCTGGTTCTGACTTGGTTTCCCTACAAACCAGCGCGGTAAAGGACGGCGATAACTGGGTAGTCAATGGCAGCAAGGTCTGGACTAGCCTAGGTCATTTCGCCAAATGGATGCTTCTGCTGGCGCGCACCGACAAAAACGACAGATACAACGGCATCACCTATTTTATTGGGCCAATGGAGGCTCAGGGCGTCACTGTCCAGCCGATCCATAAGATGACTGGCGAATCAGGGTTTAATGAAGTCTTTCTAGAGGACGTCGTAGTACCCGATCACTACCGCATAGATGAAGTCGGCAAGGGCTGGCAGGTCGCCATGTCTACTCTGACCAATGAACGCGGCGCTGGCACCGGCGTTGGCGCAATTGCCAATAGCGAATCGCCGTTTGCTGCAATAGAGCAATTAATTGCGCTCGCAAAACGTGAAAAGAGAAATGGTCGCACCCTATGGGAGGATCCGGTCTGGCGAGACAAACTGATCAAGCTTTACGAAAGAACGGAGGCGGCAACACAAAATTTCCGAAGGCTCGGTGTTAAAGAGCTCAACGGCGGCGCGATGCGGATACCGCTTCAAGGAAAGCTGACTGGAAGTGAACTTGGCCAGGCACTGCACCAGACCGCCCTTAGCATGCTCGGCATGAAATCCAGTCTTTACATAGGAGACCCAAATGCCGAAGAAGATGGACGCTGGGCACTGGGATACATGAACACTTACACCGGCACCATTTCTGGCGGTAGTAGTGAAATCCAACGCAACATTCTGGGCGAGCGAGTGCTTGGCCTGCCAAAAACCAAATAGGGAGAATAAACATGGCTCAACCCAAGGATTTTGGTTACGGAGAAGAGCAGGAAATGCTCAAAGATTCAGCGCGCCGTTTCATGGAGGACAAACAGCCTTTGCTGGCACTTCGTGCGTCAATTAAGGGGACAGAGGACCCGTACTTCGGCGAAAGCAGAACCGGCAGTTACGACAAAGCAGTCTGGAATGAAATGATAGGCCTTGGCTGGACAGCGCTTGCCGTGCCAGAGGCCGCCGGCGGCGTCGGCATGAACCTGGTTACCGCTATCGCTGTCGCTGAAGAAGTGGGCCGCGCCGGTATGCCGACGCCACTCACCTCAACACTACAGAGCACCTTCGTCCTACGCGAGTCTGGAACTGATTCAGCAATGTCATGGTTATCAAAAATAGCGGAAGGCACCAGCATGGCACTCGCCATTTACGGTGAAGATGGCTCGTTAGAAGCAGATTCTACAGATATCACTGTCAGTAACGGAAAACTGAATGGCACTTCGTGGTATGTGCAAGATTTACAAAAAATTGATTCACTACTGGTCGCAGCAAAAGATGAAGGCGCGGTAAAGCTTTACTGTGTTGATCTAAAGGTTAGCGGGGTTGATTTACAATTCGACCGAATCGTCGATCTAACAAGAGACCAGGGGCGCGTTACCTTCAACGACGTGTCCGCCGAGTGTGTTTGTGAAGATGGGGCCAGTACATTGCAAAAGGCAATGCCGGCACTGTTAACGTTGATTTCTGCCGATATTGCCGGAGGCTGCGAATGGCTGCTCCAGGCTACTGCAGAATACGCGAAGGTTAGGACCCAGTTCGACCGACCCATCGGGTTCTTCCAGGCTGTTAAGCACCCTATCGTGAACATGATGATACTGGGAGACCAGACTCGCTCGCTCGTTTACGCCGCTGCTTGCGCCTATGACACTGACCCGGACAATTCACACAAAGCGGCGCACCTTGCAAAGTCCAGCGCATCTGACACCGCGGAATTTTGCGCCAACAGGGCAACCCAGCTCCACGGTGGCATTGGATTTACCTGGGAGCACGACGTGCAGATTTACCACAAACGGGTGATGCATTCTCAGCAGCTATTTGGCGATGGCATATGGCAAAGAGAAAAAGCAGCAACTTATTTCTAATCTCTCGCCAACCCTCTAATTCACCGTCGAACGTTTCGGGGCCTGAATGCACCGTCCCGGGTATAATGTCAGCCTTTTCACGGGGCCTTCAGTGGCGGGTAGCAGCAGCCTGCAGCACTTAGCGCTGCAGATCGCTGCGCCCCGCGCACTAACCGGCTGTCACTCGTGACACCTATTCAATATAGGTCCATATTGCCTGTTTGGCTGAATTAATCTCCAGAATGAGGACCGGGACCAGGCTCGGCATTACAGGCTGTTTGGCCATGCGTTTAGCGCTCATATATCAGCTTCGACGAGGAAATTGATATACTTAGGGCGGCAGCGCCGATAAACGCCAGCTATGACGTATAATTTAAGGTAAATGCGAAGCCTCGACTATTCCTCTATACTGCGCAACGCTTTGTGATTGGGAATGACCCCAACCGAACGCCTGAATTGTGGGATAGCAGCCGAAGAGCCGCCCCCTCATATGGGAACAGTGCCGCCCTGACCGGGGCAAATCACGCAACAAAAGTATCCACGAGATACCTACCAGAGAAGGCATAAGAATTGTCCATGACAGAATCACCGAAAATCGTCTACACAGATACAGATGAGGCACCGCGCCTAGCAACCTACTCTTTCCTACCCGTTATTAAGGCATTCACCGATACCGCAGGCGTCGATGTAGAGATAAGAGATATTTCGCTTGCCGGCAGGATTATTGCAACTTTTCCGGAAAGGCTTAAAGAGGAACAGAAGATTCCTGATGAGCTGGCCTACCTGGGGCAACTCTCCCAGAAGCCCGAAGCAAACATCATCAAGTTGCCTAACATCAGCGCATCTAATCCTCAGATACACGAAGCTATTAGAGAGCTCCAGGGGAAAGGATATGACCTGCCTGCCTATCCGGAGGACCCCAGCAACGAAGAGGAAGCATCCATCAAGGCCCGGTACGACAAGGTTAAAGGTAGCGCTGTCAACCCGGTTCTTCGTGAAGGAAACTCTGACCGGCGTGCTGCAAAAGCGGTAAAAGAATACGCCCGCAAATACCCCCATACAATGGGTGCCTGGTCAAACGAGTCGAAGTCACATGTGGCTCACATGGATGCAGGTGACTTTTACGAAAGCGAAAAGTCTATGGTCATGCCAAAGAGCGATTCATTGAAAATCGAGTTTGAAGGCAATGGCAAACAACTATTGGCCGAGAACGTCGCCGTTGAAGAAGGCGAAATCGTCGATGGCGCGTTCATGAGTAAGAAAGCGCTCTGCGCTTTCCTTAAAAAGGAAATTACCCGAACTGAACCAGGCGTCCTCTTTTCGCTCCATCTGAAAGCCACCATGATGAAAATTTCGGACCCCATCATCTTTGGCCATGGCGTTCGCGCATACTACGAAACTGCCTTCGAGAAGCATGCGGCCGTGTTCGAAGAAATCGGAGTAGACACCCGAAATGGTGTTGGCGATGCCTACGAGAAAATAAAACAGCTGCCAGCAGAGCAGGCGGCCCAGATCGAAGCAGACCTTAATGCCTGCGTTGAAAACGGCCCTGATATGGCAATGGTGAACTCTGACAAGGGCATTACCAACCTGCATGTGCCATCGGACGTCATCATTGATGCATCAATGCCAGCAGCGATTCGCGAATCGGGGAAAATGTGGGGACCAGACGGCGAGTTGCACGACATGAAGGCCGTTATTCCTGACCGATGTTACGCAAGCCTTTACGACGAAACAATCAAGCACTGCATCACCTACGGAGCATTCGATCCGACCACTATGGGCTCTGTACCTAATGTGGGGCTGATGGCGCAGAAAGCAGAAGAGTACGGCTCTCACGACACCACCTTTGAGGCACCCGGAAACGGTGTAATCCGCGTTATAGGTTCGAATGGCGACACGATCATTGAGCACGAAGTAGAAAAGGGCGACATTTGGCGACTCTGCCGCGTGAAGAACGGGCCCGTCCAAGACTGGGTAAAGCTTGCTGTTAATCGAGCAAAAGCGACCGGCTCACCGATCGTCTTTTGGCTGGATGAGAAACGAGCACATGATGCCAACCTTATTGCGAAAGTTAACGAACACCTGCCTGAGCACGATCTGACGGGTATCGAATACCATATTCTGGCGGTTCCTGAAGCAGCGCAACTTTCCCTTGAGCGAGCCCGCAATGGTGAAGACACTATCTCGGTAACCGGAAACGTGTTGCGTGACTATCTGACGGACCTCTTTCCGATTCTTGAATTGGGTACTAGCGCCAAGATGCTCTCTATCGTACCGTTGATCAATGGTGGAGGATTGTTCGAAACAGGGGCTGGTGGTTCTGCACCTAAACACGTTCAGCAGTTCGAAAAAGAAGGTCATCTTAGATGGGACTCACTGGGTGAGTTTCTGGCATTGGGCGCTTCACTAGAACACCTCGCAGTTACATTCAGCAACCAACAAGCCCAAATCCTTGCTGACACACTCAATGATGCTATCGCCAAGTTCCTTGAGAGCAACAAGTCACCATCGCGAAAGGTTAACGAACTCGATAACCGAGGTAGCCACTTTTATCTTGCCATGTACTGGGCGCAAGCCGTCGCGGCACAGGATCATGATCCTAGCTTGAAAGAACGATTTCAGCTGTTCGCGGAGACTCTTCAGCATAATGAGGACAAGATAAACGAAGAGCTGCTTACAGCGCAGGGTGAACCAGTCGACGTTGGTGGTTACTACTCACCGAACCCCGAACTGACTTCGACAGCAATGCGCCCTTCTGCGACCTTTAACGCTGCACTAGAGGTGTTGGTTAGCTGACAAGCAAAGCCAAGGGGATTGCCACGACACGCCCGGAGCAGCCTTCGAGCGTGCCGTGATTAATTTGTCCCAGCCATCATTACCGCGAAACTTTTGTCGAAAGTCTCAATCGTTTCGCTGGTTGGCCCAAAGATAAAGGCAAAGGGACCCTCCGGTGGAATGACCCAACCGCCCAAACCAGTCTCTTCAAGCCTTGCCGTTATTCTTTCTATATCACGTTCAATCAACCTGAAATGATTCGCCGCTGGGTAATGTTTACCCCAAGCACGAAGATCAAGCCGTTTAATATCCGGCCTCACCTCGAGATCCATGCGCCCGCCAATACCAAAGAGCTGATAGCGTCCGCTGCCGTCGTTATTAACGTCAACTTCGACGACCGGAATTTCAAGCACATACTCGTAGAACTTCCGAACTCTGGGAAAATCTTCCAAGCTATAGTGAACGATTGCGAACGGGCTATCCTGCGTTGTGATCATGCTGTGTTGGCCGTCACGCCAAACAAACTGGATACCATCTTCCCCCGGCACATCCACTGGATCACTAAAATTTGCAGGGTGATCATTCGCCACCATAGCGCGGTAGGTTTTAAGCGGGTCTGCTGAGGAAAAAGCGATAATTAGATCACCTTGCGCGGGAGGCCCGCAGGGCCTTGGAACAAGCGCTGCTTCCTGGATCTCTATGAGGTCGATCTGGTGGCGGGTTTCCGGGTTCTCGACATAGTGGGCGTGATATTCATCTCCCAGGACGGCTGCTGTCAATTGTCCAATGTGATCGCCTTTTTCGTTTTTAAAGACAAGTGGCTCCGGTGCGCCCGGTTGTGTGTCACTAAAACCAATAGCCCGCAGAACCTTCTTGGTTGCTTCGATATCAGAACAACTAATGCCATGGTGTGTCTGAATAAGATTGAACATTGACTGACTCATTTTATATCGTCTCTTTATACTGAAGCCTAACTTGTCGGTGAGCAACCCTTGGGACAGCTGTGCTATATTTTCATCTTCAATTTTAATTCCATCCAACCTAGGCAAACTAATGGCTGACATGTCGATCGCTCACTTTGGGACAACCCTTATAGAGTCTGCTCCCTCGAAAGATGAGGATCAGGCGTCCATTCTCATGACCGGGGATCTTGGTAAAACCGACGAGTTCCTGAGAATACTCGGCGCAGAAATTTTTATTAAGAACCTCTATCCCTTTGGTCGGCAATTCATCTACAAGCGGGGGGAAATAACCGACCCCGACTATTTTGAGAAGGACACGTTTACATCTTATACCGCAGCGCCGCTACCTGACACGGATTCACCAAGAGTCGCTGAAACAATCTTTCGGCTGCCTCATCAACATCCGCGTCAGATAGCCACCTCATTAATGGATAAAGGATTGATCAAGCCTTTATCCAGTTACGATGAATTTGTTAACGGCAGCTTAGCGACGCTCTTTTTTATTGGTCCGGACAGACAACGTTATGAACTAATAGAGTCCAGTAAAAGCCGGCACAAGAATCATCGAATCTACATCTGGACCGACGACAAGGATCTTGAAAACCACAAGCGCGGTTACGCGGCAAATTTTGATATCAGGTTTCTGGGCACTGAAGACTTCTACGGCATTGGAACGGCCCATCTACTCGTTCGAGAAGACCCGGGCGTCACCATCGCGTTGCTGACATTAAAAGCCGGTGACATTTCACCCAAACACAGCTTTGACATTTTTAAAGATGCCGGCTACTCACATTTCCGCTTGGGTTCTGTCGATAAACTACAGGTGCTCAACAACGCCGAGGAGGCATTCCCCGATGGGGGTGGACCTGTGGCCTATGTACATTTCCAGAATTCCTATCTCGAACTGGTCCAAATAGAGGCTAAGATCTAATTGAAAGAACTTTATTTTATTCGTCACGGACAGACAGAGTGGAATGCCATCCGGAGAATGCAGGGGCAGTGGAACTCCGATCTGACTGAATTAGGGCGTGAGCAAGCTGACATCAACGGCAGGTTCTTAGCTACTCTGGGAATTGATTATCTTGTCGCCTCACCACTTGATCGAACCAGGCAGACCGCGGACATCATCAACCAACATCTGAAAC